>NZ_LOSU01000029.1:0-33097 GCF_001522185.1 Burkholderia sp. RF2-non_BP3
CGGTCGTTCGGGCGCTGGTGGGCCAGCAGAGCGATCTCGGCAGTGTCGTGGCAAGCAAGATCGTGTAAAGCGGGAGGGCTGCCGCCTTTGACTTCGGTCGGGGGCGGCAGCCGACGCGAGGTGTTTCTGACTTGCCCTTCAGTTCATAAGTATTCCGAACTACTTTACATAACAGATACTAACGTCGTCGCTGATATGTTTACAAGGTTTGCGTTTCTTTGGTACCCGAACAATGCTTAATGTGTATCTCCGATGGCCACGCCTGGCCAATTTACCGGGTCGACCTTGTAGCCTCGTTCGCGCAGAAGCGTGATCAGTCCAGATGCACCGGGGAAATGCATCGCGCCCACGACCACGACGGCATGGCCGTCTTTGAGAATTGCATCAAGACGGGGAAGCCACTCGACATTTCGCTCATCAACCATGTGTCTTGTGTAGACCGCCGCGGCGTCCGGCGAACCGAGGGACTCGAGGACCTGCGTGCGAATCGCGTCGTAGTCGCCGGCGTTCAACGCGTCTCGAGTCTGTTCCAGTACCGTCTTCGGATCATGCGCGAGCGCCCATTTGAACCCGCTGACATCGTAACTGGCCGGCACCTTTCTACGCTGCAATTCGACCCAATTTGCATCCTCCAGGACCTCCGGGTTCTGGCGCAATGCGACGGGGGCGATACTGAACAAATAAGCATCCCGCGACGTTGCATTGCGCGGTAACGGGCATATGGTGTAGGCGAGCGCGTTCGACTCGTGTGGTGTCGGTTCTTGGAGCCAGTTCCGCGCCGATGTCTCAGGCAATCCAGCACATGTTGCCCGGTGCAGATAAACGTTGATCTCGGCGTCCGTCAGCGATTTCGCCCAGTCGCGCGCGGCACCAGATTCGGATGCCTTATCGGCCGGCAAAGTCGCAAACCCGCTGTGCTCGATGACGTAGTGGCGAGCTCCGGCAAAGATCGACGGCGCCGGTTGGTTGAGCCCCTCTACTGGTACGTGTATGGAGCCAATAAGTATGCTCGTCTGGCCATTGGGCGCCGTCGCTCGCAATACCGGCACGCTGGTAGGCGCGGCCGCTGCGAAGGTCGAGGCAGCCGCTATGATCGCGGCAACGGTACCGGCTATGGAACTTTTAAACATACCTTTTTTGGAATCTCGTTGCCATACCATGCGCGGGTTTTTCAATTTTCCCGCTATAGCAATCCAGCATCGCGGGCATCTTGCCCAATGTCACGCATCACCTGTATTTCTGTCACCTGAGACAAAATATCCAGGTGGACATGCGCGTCGAGCTTTTGAAGCCGCTCGAGCGCCGGTGTGCCGCCCAACGCGAGCGCTGGCACAAACCCGTACATCGTGGTGTGATCGAGAGGCCCCAACTTTTCTAGCGCGCGCTCGAAAAGCGGAGCTTTTTCGCTATCCAGCAGATCAAACATCTCTTTGCTGGCCGTACTAAAGAAGAGCTGGATGGTTAGATCCGGGCCATCCTCTCGGTACTCCTCCTCATCGAAAGACGGAAAAATCATACCGTACGGTGTGGTGACCTTCAGCGACTGTCCAGTATTCTCACCCCACAGGATCAGCCCGCCAAAAGCTGTACGCGCAATTACGTAATATGCATCGCGCTCCATGAATTGGGTCTCGCCAATCCACGCCTCCAGCTCATCTTCCCATTCGTCCGGATCGACGGTCCACAGCAACCCCTTGCCATAGCCGCACCACCCGTACTCCTGCCAGTAATCCAGAAGTCTATTTGGCAACTTGCCCCGGAATTTCTCGATCTTTTCAGAGGGCACGTCACGTCGGGCTATCGGCGGCCCGAATTCCTGGTACCCCAAGAAATTCCCAATGAACTGATCCATTGCTCTTTCCGCGTTGGTTCCCGCCGCTTCCTCAAACGAAATTACACGTGCGTGCCGGGTCAAAATAGCGCGACCGTCAACAAAGCGCCGAACGCTCCACTGGTTAGTCGATCAGCTTACGACGTCAACGCTCGTGATTTATTCAATATCGCGCTACAGCAATCCAGCGTCTCTCGCATCTTGTGCAATGTCTCGCATAACGTGCAGTTCCGTCACCTGAGACAAAATATCAAGATGGACATGCGCGTCAAGTTTTTGAAGCCGCTCAAGCGCCGGCGTCCCGCCCAGTGCGAGTGCTGGCACGAAACCGTACATCGTAGTGTGATCGACGGGGCCCAACTTTTCTAGTGCACGATCAAACAATGGGGCCTTATCGTTATCCAATAAATCAAACGCTTCTTTCGAGCAGGTGCTGAAAAAGAGTTGCAATGACAAATCCGCCCCCCTTCTTTCGAACTTACTTGCGTCGAAGGACGGGAAGATCATTCCATATGGGGTGATGATTTTTAGCGACTGGCCCGTCTTCGCTCCCCACAGAATCAATTCACCGAAAGCAGTTCGCGCGATCACATAGTACGCATCGCGCTCCATGAATTCCGTCTCGCCAATCCAGGCCTCCAACTCGTCTTCCCATTCATCCGGATCAACGGTCCAGAGCAATCCCTTGGCATAGCCACACCAACCGTAGTTCTGCCAGTATTCCAGAAGCTTGGTCGGCAATGTGCCACGGAATTTTTCAATTTTTTCGGGAGGCACGTCTCGTCTGGCAATGGGGGGCCCAAACCCTTCGAAATCTAGAAAATTCTCCATGAACTGATCCATTGCACTTCCTCACTATTTGCATCGCTTGAGCTTAGCATTCATTTTAGTACCGCCCCGCTCCGTCTCAGGGACTTTTTTCGCGGCCTCGTCAAGCTCAGCTACGCGATCCTTCCACTGCGATCCGATGGACGAGTTCACGCCGCGGTCACCCATCATGTTCACGACGTCCTTGCCACCCGCGATCATGTCCGGG
Organism: Burkholderia sp. RF2-non_BP3; assembly: GCF_001522185.1. Lineage (NCBI taxonomy): Bacteria > Pseudomonadati > Pseudomonadota > Betaproteobacteria > Burkholderiales > Burkholderiaceae > Burkholderia > Burkholderia sp. RF2-non_BP3. The sequence continues at coordinate 2,868 of NZ_LOSU01000029.1, forward strand.
TTATGCAACGCGGCCAATGTCTTCATCCGCTCGGCGGCCATTGCTTCAGCTTGTTCCTTGGCGGCCTTACCAAAGATGCCCTGTTCGTTTAATACGTCTTTGAACTGGTTGGCTAATTCGCGCGAGTACTTTGCCCTCGCCTGTTCCTGGGCGGCACCGGTGCCCGCTCTCCCAATCTCTTGATATCGCGCGCGCCCTTCCAGATACTCCTTCACGCTCAGGTCGTTCAAGCCCTTTTCCTGCTCGAGAAGCTGCCGGTCATACTCCTTCGGGTCACCCTTCGCGTTCTTCTTGAAGCACTTCACCAAGTGCTCTTTCATCCGCTTCAGCTTGACCTTCAGGCCGTCTTTGCCTTTCTCGCCCGCCTCGGCCTCCTCTTTCAACTTCCTGAGTCGTTCCGCTTCCGCCTGGGCTTTCTTGGCCTCTTCGGCCTCCTTCGCCAACTTGGCCGCCTTCGCAGCCTCTTCAGCCTCTTTCGCCACCTTGGCCGCTTTGGCTGCCTCTTCTGCTACATGCGCCCCCTTGGCGAGGCCCACAGCACCTTTGGCAATCTTGCCTGCCGTGGTCACCACTTTCCCGCCTGGGATCATGCTCGCAGCAGATAGGCCGGCCTCGACCATATCCCCCTCGGCCGCATAAATTCCCGCGTCCACTGCCCCAGTCACAACGGAGAGTCCTGGCACAAAACTCGCAACGCCAAGCACGCCGTGTACCCACGGACTCGCCGCGCCCCACCAGCCTTCTTCCTTGGGGGTCTCCGGCTTGACGGGTGGGTTGCCGCTGCCGCTCGGCTTGCCGCCCTCGATCGATGCGCTCGGGACGGACTGGGTCACATAGATGCCCGGGCAATTCCCGCCATTGAGGGTGCACGGATCTCCTTCACGAATGACCGGCTTGCCCGTGATGCGCACCGTGCTCGAGCCCTTTACCGGCTTGACTTCGCCACTCACGGTCCCACTCTTCACGCCGTTGCAGGATCCGGCAGCGTCCCCCGTACAGCTCGGCTGCGTGCTCTGACTGAGCACGTAGGTGGGGGCGCCGTTGAAGCGCACGTTAGGCACCGTGCCCAGGCTGCTCGACAAATCCTCCGTCACCGGGTATGGCAACGGGGGCGTGCTGCTGCCGACCGGTGTTTTGTTGATAGACGGCGCTGTTGAAACGGCTTTGAACGCGCTGTCCTTCCGGGCTCCAAGGTGGTTAGCCATGCCCCCCCCTCTCCCGTTCCGAGATCGCGGACGCCATCACGTCGACGTCGCCGCGCGTGAGCATGCGCAGCTCGAGGGAACGCACGCCTGGTTGCTTGGCCAGCGTCGCTCGCCACACGCACGACACTTCGCGCCGCTCGGGATCGATCAGCACGGTGTCGAGTCGCGCCTCCAACTCTCCTATACTCCCGTTTTCGAACCGTACCAACGCAAACGGAAGATGTCCGGGCAGGTTCAATGTCAATGCGACATTGCCAGTGGCGTCCTTCGTGGAATACGGCGTAGTCGACGCACACAAATTCACCAGCTCGATCTGTTCATCACCGCGCAGCGCATCCACCTGCTGATCTGGCCATGCCGCATTCCAGACGGCAAAATCAAAATCCTTCGGTACCGGCGCGTCGCTTTCGATGAACGCGCGATCGATGGTTCCCACCAGCTTCGCGCGCTCGGGATGCCCTTTCGGCCGGACACCTAGCCCAGCGACGAGTGGCGCCGATTCAGCGAGCTTTCCAACGCGAGCTGAATCGAAATCCCCCAAGGTAATGGGCCGCGCCGAATATTCGATTTGCGGCGCGGCAACCGCGGTGATGCCTGTTGCCTCCAGATACCAGTCGCGTACGAATCCCTGTCCAGAGACGTTGGCTGAGAACGCATCATGGGCGATAGGGGCGCGGGGCGCGTCGGGATGGGCACCGGCCTGCTCCGGGGTCAATCGTTCCTTCTTTGAGACCCGATCGGCCGCCTTGTCGCCCGTCTCAATACGACATTGACCACCGAACGCATGCTCTAAGTTTACCTGAATATTGCGTGCTGACTCCGGAGGCGTTAATTTCCATGCCGGCAGGCCGAAAATGCCCAGAGAGCCAATCTTGACCAGCGCGGCCGCGAAACGCCGCAACCCTGTCCGCTGGACAAAGTGACGCTCACCCGTCACGGTAAGCGTCTTTTCGATCAGGCGTTCACCTTGCGGTGGCGTCTTCTTAGCTCGTTCGACTTCCGCTTTCCACGCCTGGATTTCCTCCAGCGACGCGGGCATTAACGGATTGAGCCCATGCGGCTCCGGCGGCAATGGCGTGGGCGAACCAGGTCGACTCACGGTAAGCCGAACGTCGAATTTAGTCGGTACGCTCCCATCCTCCCGTCTGGGCGGATAAGCCGTCGCGTTAACGATCACGTCGCACCGCGGCTTGTACTGGCACAAGTCCGATTCCTGTCGAACACTGCCCTGCATGTCCAGACCAAAGAACTCGTCTGCCTCGCACAACGGTTGTTGCGCGTCGGAGAAATGGAGGTCGTGCGCGCCGTTCCACGTCAGGGTCTGCCGTAAAACCATGACGTGGAATTCTTGCTCGCGCGCATCAACACCCGCGAAACCCAGCGCGGGAAAGGGAGTGTGGTTGATGAACTCCATCGGATCAATTCACATCCACGTCTTTGCCGTTGATTTCTACCGGACCAGATCCTTCTATGAGCAACTTCACTCCCTTGAGGGTGATGTTGCCGTCCTCGTCCATGCGAAACGTCGACTTGCCGACCGTTACCTCGAAGACCTTACCGGCCTTGATCGAATAGGACTTCCCTACGATCGAAGTCTTGGACAAGCCCACTTCTTCGGCACTGGCCAACCCCGCTGTCGTGTTGACCGCACCGACGACCGTGACCTGATATCCGCCGCCGACTGTCAGTGCTTTTGCGAGTCCTACCGTCTCTGTCGACGTCAGCGCAATCAGGAGGTTCTCCATCCCCTTGATGGTCTCGTTCCGGTTGCCGCCGACCGTCAGCGCCTCATTGTTGCCGACGTGCTCCGTACGATCCACGCCGATCGTGATCGTCTCGTTGTTGTCGACCGTTTCGGTTCGATCATGCTTCACGTGCACCGTTTCGTCATGGTCGACGTTCTTCGTGCGATCGTTGCCGACCCAGTGCGACTCGTCGTGCTCGACCTCGAGGCGTTGATCCTTTTCGGCGTGCAACCAGACTTCCTCCGAGCCTTTCTTATCCTCGAAGCGGATGGCGTTGGCCGTGTTGACGTTCCCGGTCTTTGTCGACCGCGTGAGAATCCCGCTTTGCGTCGCGTTCCCGGGCAAAACCCACGGCGGCATGTTTGCTGAGTTGTAGACGCTCGAGATGATCAGGGGCCTGTCCGGGCAACCGTCGAGGAAAATCACGACCACCTCGTCGCCGATGCGCGGAACCTGGATCATGCCGAACCCGCGCCCGGCCCACGGCTGCCCGACGCGCACCCAGCACGAGCTCCCCTGATCGCGCTTGCCCAACCGGTCCCAGTGAAACTGCACCTTCACGCGACCTAGGTTGTCGGTGTAAATTTCTTCGCCTTGGGGCCCCACGACGACGGCCGTTTGCGGCCCGATGATCGAGGGCCGCTCGATCGTAAACGCCGGGCGATAGGGGATCTTCTTGCGGATGCAGACGAAGCTACTCTGGTACGTCGCACCACCCTCGCTGGCCTGATAGTTGTTCGTTCCGCTGTGCGTGACCGTCGTCAGCAGGAACTGACGATCCTCGGCCTTCGCGGCGCCATGGTCGTAGTGGTCATCGAGCTCGAAGTACTGCCCAGGCGACAACCGCCGGCTCGTACTCGTCCCGATAAAGACCTTGCTGTGCGCGGCGAGCGCTTGCGTCCTGAAACGCGTCAACGCTTCGCCGCGATCGCTGTCCGGGAAGCCGTGCTCGCCCAGGTAGTCGTAAACTTCGTAGGACGGCACTTCGCCCTGATTCACTTCCGTGCCACCCGACACAAACCGCCGCGCGTGCGGCACCTTGTAGTCGAATGTCTTCAATCCGACGCTGCTCGATTCCAGTTGCCGGCTCGCCTGGAACGACGTGACGACTGCCAGGTTGTCGAGCGCTTCGCCTTTCGTATACTGCAGCACGGGGCTGCGGCCTCTGATCGGTTTTGCGGCGATCGAATTGTCCGAGATGACCAGCTTGTGACCGTCTTTCGCATGCTCGAAAAAGTAGAACAGCCCGTCTTCCTGCATGAGCCGTTCAACAAATTCGAGGTCGGTTTCCCGGTACTGCGTGCAGTAGCTGCGGTTCGTCGTTGCTTTGGATAGCCGGAACTCAAACGACGCAATCTTGCCGTACTCACGAAAGACCTTCGCGAGAATGGCCTCGGTGTTTTCCTCCTGAAAGATCCGGATGTCGCGACTGCGCGAGAGCATCCACAGCCAGGGCACGAGTGTCGCGCTGTAAACCGTGAAGCTACCGTCGTGGTCGAGGTGACTGAAGTTCGCGACGTAGCCGTGGAAATACCGTTCTTCCGAGCTCGCCAGCGCGTCGGTGAGCTGTAACGTAATTGTCACTGGCTGGCCGATCAGCTTTTTGAGTTCAATATTCGGGTCTTGAGAAGCAAGCCGAACGTGAAACTCGAAAATTTGAGATAAGCCTTCGGTGCCTTGAAAATCGACCAGCACCAGATCCGACCGCCCTTTCATTGGCGTCTGAATGGTGAACAATCGGTTACTCTGTAGCCCAAAGAAACTCGGAATATCTGACAGTTGCATGGCGCCCTCGGAACCCCGCATAGGAACGGCAGGATATTATTCGTCGGTGGATTTTAAACTGCCTGCCCTGGGAAGGATCAAGTTTTGCGTTTCTTGAACCTTGCATATGGGGACTGAGCTGTATGGAAGGTGAATGGATAACCTGCTGCCCCACTACGAATACGAGGTCGGCCTGCTGTTGCGCGGCATCACGGAATTTGCTCAGCGCTATCCGAAGATCGGCGCGCGGCTCGGGATCGCAAATGGGCAAGGCGATCTGCATGTCGACCGAATGATCCAGACTTTCGCGCTGCTGGCCGCACGGGTCGATGTGAAGCTTGAGGACACCTTTCCGGAATTCACAGAATCGCTACTTGAAGTGCTGTACCCGCAGTATTTGCGGACGATGCCTGCCTGCGCGATCGCACAATTTGACCCGACGGATCTCTTTGGCCAGTTGACGACGCCGCTCGCGATGCCCCGCGGCACCTTGCTCGACGCCAATGCAGCACCGTGCCGGTTTCAAACGACGTACGACGTCAAATTGTCGCCCTTGCGCGTTCACTCGGCGCGCTACGCCCCCGCCACACTGGCGCCCGCCGTCGTCCGGCTACCCGACAAGGTGGCAGGCATCCTCTCGATTACGTTCGCGAGCGCGTCGCCGACCGAAACCTTCGATGACGCGATCCCGCACGGCCCTGTTCGGGTTCATCTCGCCGGCGATCGACCGCGGGTTGCCGCGCTCGCCGATGCGCTGTTGCTGCAGGCAGGAGCCGCGTTCGTCGAAGTCGAGCAAAGTGGTCGGTGGTCGGAATTATCGAGAATCCCGATCGAATCGGTCGGGTTCAAAGAGAATGAACAGCTGTTTCCGAAAGAATCGACCCCGACCTCGGACGCCTACCAAGTTCTGCTCGAGTCCTTCGCTTTCCCCGAGAAGTTCGACTTCATCGACATCGATTTGGGGCGGATGCGGCGCACTGCGCGTGCGCCGACGGCAAAGCGCCTAACGTTGCACGTCGCGATCCAGGACGCGCGGATGCAGGCGGCCTTGACCGACCTCGACGCAAGCGCCTTCCAGCTGTTCTGCACGCCCGTGGTCAACCTGTTCAAGCGCAATGCGACGCCGATCCAGTTGACGGGCACCGACAACGCATACCCCGTAACACCCGAGCCGCTGGAAACCGGCACCCCGCTCGACGTGTACTCAATCGACGCCGTCCATCTGGGCGACCGGGCGGAAGCTGAACAGGAAAAGCGGTCGCCATTGGCCGGGCATACGGCCCGAACTGCCGTGCAGCCATATCGTGCCTTCAGTCATGGGCGGCCGATCGATTCCTCGATCGTCTACTGGACCACGTTTCGCGATCCCCACTCAGCGGCAGGACGGGCGCGCTCGCCGCTCCTGCTCTCGCTGGTTGGGCTGGACGGCAGCGCTGTCCTACCGAAGCGCCCGCAGATCGAGGTCGATGTGACGGCCAGCAACGGCGACCTGCCGTCTCGGTTGCCGATCGGCGCACCGGACAGTGACCTGCTACATGAAGGCGCAGCACTGACCTGCCCCATCCGGCTCCTCACGCGTCCGACTCTGCCCAGCACCTTGCCGCGCGGACACGACTCGCTTTGGCGAGTCGTCGCGGGCATGTCCCTGCACCCGTTTGATCTGACGCAAACCGGACTGAAGGCATTCAAGGACTTTTTGCGGTTGCACGCTCCGCGTGCAAGCATCGTCGCGCAACGCAGCATCGACGCGATCACCCGCCTCGACTACGAGCCTGCGATCAGGTGGATGCCGCTCGACAACCAGTTTCCGTCGTTCGTGCGGGGCATTGAGGTCGTGGTATCGCTCGACGGCGCCATGTTGCGCGACGTCACGTTGCACGTACTCGCGAGAACGCTCGACACGCTGTTCGCGCCGTACGCCGCGACGAACAGCTACGTCGAGTTGGTCATTCGCTCGTCGCAGACCGGTCGGGAACTGCGGCGATGTCCTGCGCGTCCCGGAACGCGCCCGTTGATTTAGTCAATGCAGGTAGCCGACGAGAATGCCGGCGCCAGCACCCGCCTGCAAGCCAACGGTCGTGCCGCCCATGAGTAGAATCGCCGGCGCGTGCGCGATGGCAATCTCGGCCAGCCAGGACATTGCGGGATTCGACAACCCCAGCGCCAGCTGCGCGGAATTGATTCCAAGTATCATTGCCGACCCGGCCTTACCGTATCCGATGCCTACGCCGCCGTCGAGGTACACCGTGGCACCCTGGAAATCGGACTCGACGAGTTCAGCGCCATGAAACGCCGGCGCCATGTAGATGAGTCCTGCGCTGTCGAAGGACTTGGCCGAGCCCGCGCCCCCGACCTCACGCCCGGCGATCTTGGGGATCTTGATCTCTGGCAAGGAAAATCGCGGAAGCTTGATCTTCGGGACACGAAGCCCGAATCCAATGCCGACACCCACGCCCCCGTAGTAAAAATCGGTCTCTTTCCCGCCCGGGTCAGCGAGGACGATGGTGCCGCCCGAGGCGACGACGAACTCGATGCTGACGCCGCCCGTGGCACCCGTCTTGTAGCTCCAGTTGCTGGGTCTCAGAATTGACACGGCCGATCCTCTCAGTGCTGTTATTTTTTGGACGGGAGATTCATCAACGCGAAGAGAATGAATCCGATGCCGAATATGGCTGCCATCAGCGTCCAGTTCCACACGGCGCCAATCCTATCGATCGTGGCAGTCCGCGCCGGCGCCTCTGGCTGATACAGCACCGTGACCTTATCGCCGACCTTGGTGCCGTAGATCATCCCGCCCTGCGGGTACGATACGCGTTCACCTGTTTTCGTCACGAATTCGATCTGGGGGTGGCTCCCGCCGGCATTGAGGCTGACCACCTCACCGGGAACCGCGATCGCCGTCTGCAGGAAACCTCGGGTAGACCATCCGATGATCGCCGCGATGATGAGAAAAGCGACGCCAATCGCTATGCCTACAGTAGCCTTGAACATGTGCCCTCTCGATCTCTCTCATTTGCAAGCCGAATCACGCAGGCCTGCTCGAGAAGGATTTTAGCGTACTGCCCTCCGTCGAACGCCTGCTTACGACTCCAGCTAGCGCCCCGCAAGTTGTCACCGGGGTGCAGAGGCCGAGACGAGGGCTACCCCTATGGCCTTCCTGGCAGCCCTCTGGGTCACGGGAGGATCGGTTTTGCCCATCACCAAGCGAGCAAAAGCGCTGGGCACGCTCTCGAGATTTGCCAACATCGTAGCAGAGCGCTTCGCGCCGTCGATCTCGCTTGACGATTGTTCATCGTCGCCCACCAGGGTCGTTCAGTTGTCGCGGCGACGCGCGCGCGGTATTTCGCCGCCCGTGAATTTGATCCGGCAGTCGCTGCGCAGTAACAGCAGCATCAGCAGCTGGGGCTGATTCGCCATCGGACAGGCCGTCTCCGCGGCAGTCTCGAGGCCGAAGAATTCGGCCCACGATGCGTCGGTGAAGGCGACGAGCGCCGCGATCGCCGCCGTCCCACTCTCCAGCACTCGCCAACCGCAATTGCATTCGCCCGAACATGCCTAAACTCTAGGCGTGTAGCAAAATAGGTCTTTCACTCACTGTTCCCTTCATCAGGTCGGATGTCATCACACCGGTTAACTACTGTACTCATGCGATCGAGGATCTGAAGGAAACCGCACGAAACGCCCGCATAGGCGGCCTGACCATCACGGCCGCGCGCATCGAAACGGTGATTCAGATGCTGTCGACGGCACCGAAGTTTCTGCTGCCAAACTGCGCCGAACTGATCGACACTGAGAATGTTCGAGAAACGCACCTCGAACTGTTGCGGCTACCCTACCCGGTGACGGTGTTCGAGGCACCATGGCACAAGGAGAACGCCATTCCAGCTGCGACCGTGGCCGGTGTGAAAGAAAGCCTGTCTACACGCCGGATTGCGCTGTGTTGGGAGATGACCGAAGATCACACACCCGTTCGGGGACTCAGGGAAATACCTCTCTTCCGTGAGCACTATTCGGAAGGTGGTGTTTTCGTCTATCCCATCTACTACTCCGACGACCTGAAAACGTGGAATCCAGGCGCTGGCGGGACATTCGTGCCAAGGGATTTCCGGATACCCGAGGGACACACGCCTACGCGGATGACCCAGATGATGCATGACGTAAAGGAAAGCACGGGGCGACTTCATCGCAACGCGGTGGAGCATTTCGCGGAGCATTTTGTTCTACTTCAGGAAATGTTCGACGTCGTTGTGGCGCAAAGTCATGGCGATGTTGATGCCGCGTTCGCCCGCTTGACCTATGACGCTAACGACGAAGTGCATATGGCAATTCAGGCCTGCGCGGTATTGAATTGCGCAAACGTCGGAACAGTGGACGTGCACCCGAAGCCTGCAATGAACGCGCGACGGCTGGCCACGCGGCGGCCGCCTTTCTTCACGTACAAGGTTTTGCAGGTCGCGGCGGGCAAGCCGCAAGGCGGCGTAAAAGGATCGGGCTCACATGCCGCACCGCGTACGCACCTGAGGCGCGGTCATATACGACGACTGGAGGATCGGGTGACCTGGGTACGCCCAGCCGTCGTGAACGCTGGCAGTGAGCGCGGCGTCGTGGCGAAGGACTATCGCCTTCGCAGCCCCGAATCTGGCGAGCCGGAATAACCGGCGTCCGATCGGAATCGTAAGTGCGCCGCGATCTGATGTCGCGCAAGGCCAGCTCGGTCTACTCGCATCCGCCATGCTCGTCGAGGCCGATGAACACGGGACAACGTTCGCGATGCCTTTCCCTTTCGTATACTGGGGCGGCCGTCCGAGCAACAAACCGATCGACATCCGAGACGGCGAATTGAATTATCTCGCCGCAGCGTATTGATTTACCTCCACACATTTACCGAAACTCATGGAACCTCTAACCCTGCAGTCCCTGCAATGCGAATTGCGCAAACTCGACGCTCAATTGGCTGAAGCCAGGACCGCGGAGAAAAAGGCCGCACTGACCACATTCAAGGAACAGGCCGCCCAGTACGTGATCACCCAGCAGGAAGTGCTGTCGGCGTTGGGTTACATTGAAGCGAAACCGAAGCGCACGCCGGCGAAGTACTACGATCCGTCGTCTGGCCGCAGTTGGTCCGGTCTTGGCCCGCGGCCGAAATGGCTGGTCGGAAAAGACCTCAACGATTATGCGGTCGATCGCGTCCCGCAGCCGTGGTGGCCAGGCGACGACGCGTAATACCGGCAGAGACTGGAAACGATGAGCGCCGTGTAGATCATTGATTTGCAAAGTGAAAATTCTGCGCGCACCAAGCAAATTTCTGAAAAACGCCCAAGGTCAGACTTTACTTCGCAAAACGCACCAACTTTACTTCGGCCGACGATGTACGGCACGTGTGAGATCCGAGCACACCTGGTTTTTTTACGAAAAGATCAATTTTTGAAAGTCGCCGTATATGCCGCGATGGTTTCCTTGGTGCAGGTGACGAAGCGTCGCCATCGAAACTTCAGTTGCCGCCACACGATCTCGATCTTGTTGAGTTCGGGACTGTAGGCGGGCAGATAGAACAGGACAGCTTTGTGATCAATCAGCCAGCGGTCCCGCGTTGCCTCGTCGATACTGTGATGGATGCTCGCGTTATCGAGCACGATCACGGTCGGACTACGATCGTGCGCCGCGAGCAGATAGTCAATGAAGCGCACGACGTTGGGACCTTTGATGCTGCGGGCATGGGCAGCATGGATCATGCGTGTTCGTGCCGTAGTCCAGGGCACCAAGAACACTACGTCGGCAGTGCGTGTTAGGTTCGATCTCGTGAGGCAAACCCCGTGGTGACCAGCTACGCTGAACCGGCGGCGATCCACAAGAACCGGCCTCATCGAGGTAGCGCAGGCGAATGGCGCCTTCGCGGGCGGCCTGCTGCAGCTTCCCGAGTGTGGCCTGTTTCACGGCGAATGCCTCCGGGTCACGCTTTTTTTGAGCGACAGGCGATTGCGCTTGAACGTAAAGCCCTCTCGCTTGAGAGCCACACTCAACGTATCGAGATGCTCGAACGGCAACGGGCCGAATTCCGCCTCGAGGCGCCTGGTGATTTGCTCGCGCGTCAGCGGCTCGGCCGAGGCCATGCGTACGACTGCGGCGATCATCTCGTCGCTCAACGCGCGAGGCCGTCCGCCTTTATGGCCGATCTTGATCAGCAGCCCGATCACGCCCTGCTCGCGCCACGTGTGTGCCCAGTTGTAGACCGACTGGCCGCTCACGCCAAGCTTCGCGGCCACCGTCATCGGACTCAACTTGCCACCCGCGAGCATCAGCAGAGCGGCCGCCCACGTGCGCATATCCTGGTAGGGATGGTTGATCGACAACTGCTGCAAGGTCTGCTCCTCAGCTTCAGCCAGTACAACGACGCACTTCATTCAGCGCTCCAGCGAGTGATTTCGCCGAAGTTAACAAACTTCAATCCCGGCTACCGGCAACTCTTACCTCCTGCTTCGCACGGAGACCACTCAAACGTCCGAGGCCTCACGAGCTGACTGAAGAAGTGGTCGAAGCAGCCACATTCATTATTCTAAAAATTTACCAGTTTATAAAGGAATACTAATGGAAATATGGGCAAAAAGAGGAAGAGAGTATCATCACACCACCATTTCCGGGCAAGGCTCCAAGAACGCGGCTCTTCCACTACTCATCGCATCGATTTTCACTGCTCGAAAATCGACGCTGACGAACGTGCCAATCGATCTGGAGGACGTCCGGGCCGTGATTCGCTCTATCGAGTGGCTCGGTGCGAAAGTGCAATCGGACGGTCGTGTGCTAAGTATCGACGCTTCGATTCTCGAGCGGAGCGACCTGCCGCCGCGTCTAAGCAGTGCATCACGATATTCCCTACTCTTCTTGGGTGGTCTAGTTGGTCGAAACGGAAGCGGCAAAATCGGGCCGCCGGGAGGATGTCAATTCGGCAAGGACCGAGGTTTCGACTTTCACCAACTCGTTCTCGAGCAGTTCGGCTGTGAACTCCGACAAGAAGGCAAGTGGCTGATCGGACGCATAGCTCAGCAAAAGGCAAGCGAAGTGGCGCTTCCGTTTCCTTCCGTGGGAGCAACTCTACAAGCGCTCATATTTCTCACGGCGTCGAACAGAAGTGGCGTTGTACATAATGCAGCGATAGAGCCGGAAATTATCGACGTGGTCGATTTCCTTAACAAGTCCGGATGTGACATCCGTCTTCAAGAAAATCGCTCATTCTCAGTGCACGGATATCCGTCCGAGGGGGTCAGGCACGTAGTGCCAGTAGACCGGATTCATATCGCGACCGTGATGGCTTACTCGGCGATTTCGAACACGTCATCGACAATCCGATGGGAGTCGCCAATCGACCTGCAGTGCCTGACCAACACGTTTTCAGCTCTTGGCATTTCAATACTGTTCGACGACGACGAGCTCAGCATTTCAGTTAACCCCAACACGCCATGTACCCGTTTTGATGTTATAGCAGATGTTTATCCAGGCTTTCCGACGGACGCTCTTCCTTTGGTTGTTGCTGCGACCATCAGGTCGGGCCGCAAAGTGAGGTTTTACGACAAGGTATTCAGAGGCAGAAACAACTATCTTGAAGAGTTCACCAAGCTTGGGGCGAAGGTGACAATCGTTTCAGACCGAGAATTTATTGTCGACGGTGTGGCGACACTGACACCAAGCGATGTGAGCACGAACGACATTCGAGGGAGTACTAGTCTACTACTAGCCGCCATACAGACCGAAAATCTTTCAAGAATCAAAAATGCCCGCCAAATTACTCGTGGCTATGAACGATTGCCGATCGAATTGAGTGACAAAGGCTTCAATGTTCATGTTAAGAACTTCGGGGAAAATCCGGTGCATCGACGCGCCCATCTCCTTTCGACTTGATGCTGCAGTCGAGCAACCTCCTTCGATACTTCGCGGAGTAAGCATTTTGTCAAAGATTCTCGTGTTTGACATTGGAGGCGTAGTCATTTTTCACGACAACGCCAGCCTGCTGAAGCGTCTCGCTTCACGCATGCCACGGCCACCTGATGAGGGCGAACTACTAGCGGTAATCAGACAGAGCGGTATCGGCACCGGCACTTCAACGCTGCTCGACCTTCAGGTCTCGCTGACCCGCGATTTTTCGTGGAAGGGGACGTATGCAGAATTTCTGTCTGATTGGTCTAGTCATTTTTCACCGAATACCTTGATGTTTGAGACCATCCGCTCCGTCGGCGCGACGCACCCCGTTGTTCTCTGCTCAAACACGAATCATGAGCATTGGGCGACTCTGTGCAATCGATATGAAATTCAATCGATTTGTCAAAACTCAGTCCTCTCGTTCGAAGTTGGCGTGGAAAAACCTGACAAGCGGATCTTTGAATATGTGCGGAATATCTACTCAAACGTCCGCGTTGATGACTTTACATTGATCGACGACAACGCTGAGAATGTGCAATCCGCAAAGGAGTTCGGATTTTCCTCGCACCACTATACCGACCACGGAAAATTCTTATCTGATTTGAAAACCTGGGGTCTTTGTAATGAATGTTCTCGGAATTCATGATGGACACACCTCGTCGGCAGCACTGATTCTCGACGGAAAACTCTTCGGCGTAGTGCAGGAAGAACGATATACACGAACGAAGAACCAAGGGGGGTTTCCGGAATATGCGATCGCAGAGTTGCTCGATCTAGCTGGACTGAACTGGTCCAATATCGACGCTACCGCGTTCAGCACACAGACTTTCCGGAACGATGCGATGCATGACCGGAATGAAGTAATGGCAGTATTCAAGGAACTCTTTAGCGGCACTCATTACGCACAGGTCCTCAAAACACCCGACGACAAGATTGATGCGTCGAACGCGAACATGAAGGCGGCGGAGCGGTCGGAGCGACTCCGTACGAAAGGCTATGCGGGGCCAATCGAGTTCATCGATCACCATACATGTCATGCCTCCGCCGCGTACTTCGGCCGTGGTCGGTTCAACCACGAGCGCTGCGCAGTATTGACCTGCGACGGACAAGGAGACGGCGCATCAGGCGCCGTATTCGTCGGCGAAGGACGTACGTTGACGGAGACGTGCCGCATACCTCGCGACGATTCGATTGCGCAGCTCTACAGTTACCTCACTTATCTGCTTGGATTCGTTCCACTTGAGCACGAGTACAAGCTCATGGGACTAGCGCCATACGCGGCCGGTAGCAAGGGCGCCAAAGAGATTAGTCAATTCTTCTCGTCGATGTTTGCTCAGCCTTCTGCCGGCGAGTATGCATGGCGACGAGTGGAGGGGGTACCACCGAGCGAACTCCAGCCCAAGTTCCTCGACGAAAATCTGAAGCGGCGCCGCTTCGATGAATTGGCTGCCGGCTTGCAGATATTCTTTGAAGAATTCGTGACTGAATGGGTGCTGAATGTTACGAGAGCGCTCGGAACCGATTCGCTCGCGGTAGCGGGCGGTGCATTTATGAATGTAAAGCTGAACCAACGCCTAAGCCAACACCCATCGATCGCAGATTTCTACGTCGTTCCATCGTGTGGCGACGAGAGCAACAGCCTTGGAGCAGCATGGGCGCTCTCTTCAAAGATCGGTGTATCTCCCCAAGGTGGGCTACGTGATATCTACTGCGGCCGGCGCTATGCTCCCGACGCATACGAGCGTGCACTCGAGGCACTGACGGATGCCGACGTGACCATAGCTCGACCAGAGGATATTGAAGCCGCAGTGGCAGAACAGCTGGCGGCAGGAAATATCGTGGCTCGCTTTGCGGCAGGTGCCGAGTTCGGCGCGAGGGCGCTTGGCAATCGGTCGATTCTTAGTCGTCCAGATTCGATCGAAAACCTCCAGGAAATCAACTCAGCCATCAAATCACGCGACTTCTGGATGCCCTTCGCTCCATCAGTACTCGACATCGGTGTTAATCAATTGTTGGCTACCAAAGCAGCGCCTCGCTCGCCACATATGATGATCTCCTTTGATACAACCGCTGAGGGCGCGAAGTCGCTTGCCGCTGCAATCCATCCAAAAGACAAGACGGCTCGCGCGCAGATCCTGCGGCGAGACGATAACGAGACCTACTACCGTCTGGTCGAGCGATTCCACGCGCTGACAGGCATTCCGGCCGTGCTGAACACATCGTTCAACATTCACGGCGAGCCGATTGTAGAAACGCCAGAAGATGCCGTTTCGGTTTTCGTCCGATCTGGGCTCCGGACGCTTGCACTGGGGCCCTACTTGCTGACCAAACGCGATCGTCATGGACAACCCAAAAATCCGGCGTAACGTCAATCTTGAGTACGCCAACTCCTATCGGCTTGCCTCGGTCTGCGAAGAACTGCTGCTGCCGCGCTGCGCAGACGACGTAGTTGAAATGCTCGAGCGCGGCGGCCCAGCGTCATTTCCGATTCTCGGCCGTGGATGCAACGTGATTCTGTCTCGAGGACGCTACTCGCGCATGATGAAATTCGGTCGTCAGTTCGGCACTATCACCCGGCTTGACGACCATGTTGTATATGCCGACGCCGGCGCTAGCCTTCGCAGGGTTGGCTTGGCATGTGAGCGCTTCGGACTTGCAGGATTCGAGTTTCTGGGAAACATTCCCGGATCGGTCGGTGGTGGCATAGTGATGAACGCGGGCGCATTTGGAGACGACATTTCTAGCGTCGCCCAGTCGGTCCGAGTTTATTCGATTCAAACCCGACAGGTAATCGAACTTGATCAGTCGGAGTGCGGATGGAGATACCGATCGTCGCGCTTCCAGAACGGCTTGTACGTGGTGCTCGGCGCGTACTTCCGACTGCGTGATGGCGACCCGTGGGAACTACGTATTCGGCGACTGTCGAATCTTGCACTCCGACGAGAGCGTTTTCCCGGTTCAGAACCGAATGCAGGGAGCGTGTTCAAACGACCGTCGCGGGGTCTGAAGATCGGTGAAATGATCGAGTCGCTCGGGTACAAGGGTTTCGCCATTGGCACTGCACAAATCTCGCCCAAGCACGCTGGGTTCATTGTTGTTCGACGTCCCGGACGAGCATACGACATTTGCCAGCTGATCGATTTCATGCAGAGCGAGATGCAGAAACACTTCAATGTCGAGGCGGAAGTAGAGCAGCGAATCCTGTAGCGGCGGAACGAACTTCTTTGTCGAGGGAAGCAATGGGCATTTTTCACAAGTACTCGTCTGTGTCGGCGAGACTAGATCCTCAAGTTCACTGGAATTTCGAGACTACACGTTCGTCCGACATTTCCAGGATCTGGACTTTCCTGAAGGAAAGCCAACCAAAAATTTTCAATGGCCCAGTGCTGATGTCCTACGACGCCACTGGTGACGATCAATTGTTGCAGGTGGACCTACTTCGAACTACTTATGCAGCATTCATGGCATGGAGAGAACTCGACCATCCTGACAGAAGCGCAAAGCTATGCTTTCCAATCGCTGCAATCAGGACATCTGATGGTTTTTATGTACTTGGTACAATGGCGTCGCACACATCGAACGCTGGCTTGACCTACTTCCCGTCCGGGACCTTGAATGATGACGACGTCATGCCGGACGGAACCGTTGCTTTGGAACGTTCCCTGGCCCGCGAGGTGGAAGAAGAAACCGGCTTGACTCGCACGGACTACGAGTTGGTCAACGGGTGGACGCGAATCGAGAACGATGTGCGGTGCGCTTTTTTCAAAGAGGCTCGATTGAAGTGGTCCAGATCCGAAGTTTCGGAAAGAATCACATCGTTCCTCGAATGTCAGACTGACCCGGAACTGTCAACCATCTCGTTTATCAAGGATCCGGCCGACGCCGTGGGGCTCAACTTGCCAGCCGTACAACGCGAGTATTTTGCAAAGATTCTCGTTGCGCAAGAACTTTGACGGCGAGCCACTCGTGGACAGCAACACTCGCAAAAATTTCCACCATGCACGCGGATACGATAGTGAATCACCGTCAGAGCGAACGGCAGGCGTTTTCGTGTGATCCGAAAGAAATGCAGGCCATCCGGTCTGGTGCGCGCTGGGTCATCGAACATACCACCTACTTCGACGGCGATCGCCAAATCTGGCGGGAAGCGGATATCGAAATTTGTTCCGGAGAAATTGTCGGCGTGCGCGCACCCGGCACATCGCGCGCTTCAATCCGACGCAATGCGCGCGGTCATGGAAAAGTGAAAACCGTGCGATCCCACGCTCGAAACCGAAGCGCGTCCAGACGAGGAACGCCCAGCGGTGATCATCCATGAACCTTCACGACGATGGACTCGAATGCGTCGAGAGCCGCAATATAGTCGGAGAGTCGGATCGGGTCGTTACCGTTGTCCTCGTCATACGCTTTTTTGCCGCAAGCAATTTCTGCATTTGTTTTCCGATCTTTCAGTGAGAGAAGTACATCACCATCGAGAAGACGAAGACACGAACAACGACAACGGACCAAAACAATTGCCATCCCGGACTTGAGCGATTTATCGCCTCTGCAAGGTGACTTTTTCTTTTGTATTTTCGACGAACCATGTGTTTTCCGATTCAATCCGAGGTCCCTTTCCGGGAAGCATGCACACAGCAGGCGAACAATTGGAAACTGACCGCAAGCACTGCGGATAGGGCCGTTAGTGCCGCAGCGCTCCCGTCGCCTTTGGTCAACCAAGCAAGAGCCGTGACCACCCCCAGACCTAGCAACATAGACACGCCTTCCTGGAACATTCTGACGACCCATCGAGCAATATTGTCAAAGTCGTTCCTTGCGTGATGGGCGTGACTTGACCTCGATTGACCGAGTGTGAACAGGCCGATGAGAATCCAGACCAAACCAAGCGTCAATGGTCCGCTGCCTTGCGCCACCTGGACGATGTCGATGATCCCGGTGCCGATCTCGCTGTTCTCTGTTCGAACGATTTGAAGCGCCATCTTCGACAGGAATTTGGAGGGAGTTGCAGTCCACCGGATCAGGGGAATTTTCTCGTCCCCGCCTAGAATGTTGTCTACACCAGCGTGTCGTGCCTGCAGAAAAACTTGAATGATGTCTGATAAATGATCGACCAGATGGGGATGCGCTTGCCTGTTCGTCGGTCCAAATATCCAGTGTTGCGTCGAGCTGTTCGCTGATGAACTTATAGATCTTCTGGGGTCGACTGGGCGGACGGGCGTATCCAGACATAGTCAGCCCGCAGGCTTGTTTTACCATATCGAATATCCCAGAGTTCTCTTCCAGCATCCGGAAGAAACGTTGATCGCAAGAGCGTGTCGTCTGGCTCGACGCGCACGCCAATGCCGTTGGTCAGCTCAGCAATCCCTGGTATACCTGAAAAGGTGTTTGTATGTGAATTCCCGACAAGTGCTATCCATTTCGTATTGCCTAGAGCCGCTTGATGTTGGGATATTGTTGAGCTTGCGTAGTAGTTCATCATTTGGCCGCGTGCATTCGGGTAATCGCCCAATAGGTCGCTTACCTTGTAGCTCGCTGTACAGTCAAGTGCTATCACGTTGATGCGATCCCTGCGTGCTCGTTCGATTAGGGTGTGGTATGTATAGGGGCCGTCAGGATCGATACCAACTCCGGCGGACATGTCATCAAGGTAAGCGCGAAGCTTCGGAGACATTATTGCATCCGACGCTCGAAGATAGGCATCAATGTCAGCCTGGTGGACGTCGCTGAGAAGCTGTTCAAGATATAGTGTCTTAACGCCCGCTGACCTTAGGCTTGACATGTTCTCGATCAACAACTTCTTGCTTTCAATTTGCGTGCGTGATTCCCCGAACACGATCCCCTCTTTTTTGCTAAATAACGCATTTAGAATACTTGAGTCAGATTGAATCGGATCGATAGCTAGCGGTAAGGGGTTTGTCAATGCAGTGTCATCGTTGGGCAGCTGTTCAAAAAATTGGACCGCCTCTTCCCGCAGAGCTTCGCGTTGTCGGAAAAATGCCTGCAGCAGGTCTTTTTCTTGCCTACTCGCGCTGAGATCGGCGTACCTTTGATCCAATCCGCGATATTCCATCACCTTCTCGGCCATAGCGTCTCGCCAGCCAGCTCGATCTGGTATTTCATATAGATCGAGTTGCACCTGCCCAAGAGTCGCCTGCGCGTTTTC
The DNA here is from genome assembly GCF_001522185.1 of Burkholderia sp. RF2-non_BP3. Taxonomy (NCBI): domain Bacteria; kingdom Pseudomonadati; phylum Pseudomonadota; class Betaproteobacteria; order Burkholderiales; family Burkholderiaceae; genus Burkholderia; species Burkholderia sp. RF2-non_BP3. Next base: position 21,656 of record NZ_LOSU01000029.1, read on the forward strand.
CCACAGACGAGTGTTGTCCGAGCGGAGGACCGCAGGGTGGCGGGTATCAGGGCGAAGCCAAACGTAATCGTAGTGAAAGTCAATATTGCGGTGTAGGTTACGACCGGGCGAGATGCTCGACTGTGCCAGCCGAGAGCCTTCCTTCACTCGAATGCCGAAGCTGTCCGTGAGTTCCGCCAAACCCGGAATCCCGTGTTTCATGTTGATGTGTGAGGCTCCGGTAAGCGCGATCCACTTACCTCCACCTTTTGCCCAGCGATGCTGGACAATCGTCGCCGCGCCAAAATAGTTCATCATCTTTAGGCGCGTACGAAAGAACTGGTAGTCGAAAAATGGAAAGAATGAACCAAAATAGCTTGCAATGCAGTCGAGCGGACGGATTTCGATGTTGTTGGCGTGTGCGAGGCGAATCAACTCTCGTTTTGTGTATCGCCCGTTTGGATCGAGACCCTCTCCGCTGGAAAGAATATCGGCCCATTGCTCGATGTGCTCTGGCATCGACGCACCCGGTGTTGAAGAATAGCTCTCCAGTTCTGCCCCTGAGAAATCAGCGAAAAATCCCTCAAGGTACAAGGTTACTACACCTAGACGCTTGAACTCTTCAATATTTTCGATGAGTGCCCTCACGGTAGCAATTTTGTCGTGCTCTTCCCCAAAAACAATACCATCCTTGTTTTTGAACAGCGTCTCGAGGACTTGATAATCCGTCGCACTTTCCGAAAGCAAGGGTTCGGCAGTTCGGACTGTTTGCCGGTGGTGTTTAAAGAATGTCGCGGCATCAGTATTGAGTCGCCGTGCGAGCACGATCGCTTCGTGAAATCTAGGGTCAGCGTCTGCACGGCGAAGGCCACCGCGTAAACGCCAGGTACGCGAGGGCCAATGTTCAAACATTGCCATAAAGGTCTCGAATTCGTTTGGGACGCTGTAAACCTCCAGCGGAATTTTCGCGAGCCTCCAATCGCTGCCGGGGAGCAGCCGAAAGGCTCCAGCGGTGTAGGTCATTGTCGGTGCGTTGTCTGACCAGACACCGTACAGTTGTTGTTTTCCGTGATAGTGGAATTGCTTCAGTGCAACGTACCCTCCGTCGATCTTCACATAGACTTGGTTTCTAACGTCCCAACGTAGTCCGATGCTGTCCGGAGAAGAAAGCTGCCGAGCGTCAATACCGGCCGGACTGATTTCCCGCATTCGCTCGAGCAGATCAGTCGAGAGGTGCCGGGACGTCGGCGGCTCAAATATCCAACGTGAGTCCTCCCATTCAATCGACAGTCCCGGCTTGTCGAGCGCATGCAGGTCGTAGATTTCGTAGCTGCTTCCGTGTCCCTCGATGAAGTTTTCCCTAGCCGGAACGAGTAGGCCATTCATCTCGACAACGGAATAGGCCGATTCAACTGACGACGATTTCGCGGAGCTGCGGACTTCATAGAGATTACCGCTCCCATAGAAGGCAGGATTATTGTTAGGGACTTGCTTGTAGGTGTTGCTGCTTGAGATGGGAGTCGACAGCCGTCGCAATGTATCTTGTTGGGCCATTGAATATACTGCTTCTCCATTTCGATGCGTCGAATGTCGAACGCCCGAAAGAGGCTCGAAATAGTCAGATGGTGGTGCACTCGCGGGTTCCGCAGGGGCATTGCCTCGTGGACCTGTCCTGGCTGCACCGCGCGAGTCGCCGGTTCTTCTCGCCCCGTTAAATGAAAGCTTGCTCCCTTTACCTCCGAGCCCGAATTGAAAGAGAATGTCGAGCCGTTCAGCGATCGTTTCAAAGCGGAACCTGCCGGCATCAAAGCGCAGCCCAATCTTTCGACCATTTTCCGCGGTGATGAAGTAGCGGTTCGCTGCGCCGCCCCATTTCGATATCTTCAGATGGTGTCCCTCAATTTTTAGGTACCTACTTCCATCGGCTGCCGAACGTAGGCCCAACTGATCGGGCAACGTTAGCTGGGCGTCCGTCACTTCCGGCGCATACATGTCAGGCGTCACGCGCCTGCGCAATTGATCGGAGGCACGCGGGGAGGTATCGGCGTTCGCAATCCATCGCCCCTGGCTCCATTCAATTGTGTGAGCATTTGACAGCCTACCGAGGTTCTCCCGGACGGCGGCGTGGAATGCATCGCTATCGAAACCTATGACACCGTCGAAGATTTTGGCGATCCCTGCCTGAACGGCCATGAACGCGACGTTCCCGGTATCCGCTAGCGCGCCGGCCATCCCTGCCACGCGTTCTTCCGGGGTATCACCGTTGATGGCTGCGTCCATGTGCAACCCAAGACTCACAAATGGCGTTACGGGATTCGGCAGTATTGTATTGAAGGCATCCGAATAGAGAATTGCGCGGTCGCGGTCCACTTCAGAATCAGACTTGACAGCGATATCGAGATCGCTGAAAGATCGGGCCTTCTGTCGTTCTGCCATTGCGCGGAAAACGCCTCTTTCGGTGATGAGTGTTTTTCGGCTGAATATGTTTCGGAGATAGCTGCCTCGTCGGTCCTCCGCAAACGTTGACAGCCAAGTGTCGACGCCGCTATAGGTTGCACCGTCCTGACGGTCAAACAATGAAAAATGTTGCACTATGTCGTCGCGGCGATCTGGAATGCGGCAGCCATCTAGGACCCATTGCCGCATTTCATGCTCGTTGGCGAATGAGAAAAGCGCACGACGACTGCGCGGCAAGTAGAGCACTACGTGCTTGCTAAGCGCGTCTTCGAATACGAGCATATCGGTTGCTGCATACCCGTTGATATCGAAGTAGTAGACATCGACGCGCGGTTTGTTATCGAAGTACCGTACGCCACGCAACACGTAGCTTATGTCAATTGAAGACATGTTGTTCGCAGGTGTGGCGAGGTTACTCACGAGGACTACGGCGTTTTGGATTTCTTGAAGATCAATCATGCGCCACACCTGTTGAAGTTGGTGTCGCGCAACTTCATAGAAGTCGATTTCGCGAACGATTTTCATCAATTGCGATGGTCGAATTCGAACCTCGTTCTTACCATCGAAGCGCTCGGCCTCCGTGGACTTAACCGAGTAAATTCCGGAAAGCTGGTCGACGACCCACGGATGCTCGACGGCACTTGCAGGAAAGTTCGTGAGCAGACTAGTTGTTAGAGCACGCTCCTCTGCCGGTTTGCCAATATGCGCCCATCCCGTTATGGTTCCCGGGTCACTCTGGGCGGAATCAAAACGCATGAAATAGACCCGATCTGGATCAACGTCGACATCAGTACGGGCTTTGATCTCGGCCTTCAACTTGGAACGTGCTATATCGCGAATATTCGGAAAGACTTCGCTCCATATCTGGAAAAAGCGTCTCAGTATGAGACTGGCATCATGCGGATCCATCGTGGAATTGGCATGTTCGGATCCACGGGTCTTACCATCCTCCGTCGATACGCCGGTTGAACTCTCATGACGCTCGTGTAACGGGAATTCGGGGTTAGGGGCCCAGGGCGCGATTTCGGGGGGCGTCAAGTCAGTCGACGTCGCTGGCGTAAGCTCAGGGAGCACTGTTTTCGGTTGCGCTGACAAGTAGGCGTGGGGCGGCGATGTTGCGTCGTGATCGAACGCCCAGCGCGAACCGTTCCACTTGATGGAATGGCACTCACCAAGAAGATCATTGCGATCGAAGATTTCATACAAAGTAGCATTGCTTTTGGCCAACCTTTTTCTGGCCGGTATGAGCATCCCTAGCATTTCGACTACTTCGTACTGTTCTAACGGGTCGCTATTACTTGGATTCATCACCCGGAATCGAGGGCCGGCTTTGGTGTCGACATGCTCAGGCCGGCCATATATGACATTTTGCCGCGGCGGTTCTGCGATCAACTCGAGAATTCTTACTTCGTCTCGATTATGAATCGGAGTATCGTTCTCGATGAGTGGGTGCCATGTTCTTGATAGAGGGTTGATGTACACCGGGCAGTGATCGTCGCTGTTTCCCATAACAGCTGTCCCATAGATTTCTGGATAGCTGAGAAAGCAATCGCTTCCAAGGCATACACGGCGAATTTGCCTCGGAACGCCGAGGATGGTAACGAATGGAGATTCGTCCCGGATTTGCACGTCGAATAAGCTGTCGTAGTGCCCGCTCCATCCCTTCATGAAGCGCGCTTTCCCCGTTTCGCTGTCAAGAGTCACCACATCAGACGGGGCGCCGGGGACCGTGGCCGAAAAACTATCGTCGCCGCTATAGCGCAGAGGGTACCAGAAGCCATCTTCACCCAATAGCTCAAGCTGCACTGCGCGATGTATCCCGGTATCCATATCGCGCAGCACGATAGAGGATGCTGTCGCTGGAGGAGTCGGTGTCGGATCAGTCGAGTTGGGTGTTGGTTGGAACAGTGCAGACTGAATGGTCTGCCACGCCTCGTCGACGTTCAAAGACGTTCCGAATGGTGGCAAACTCGCAGAATCTCGGAGTTCGTTGTCCATCCTCATTCGTTCAGTTCCACTTGTACTGTAGTAGTCGTGGAGGATACTCGCAATTGAAGGAGGCAGGCCTACGATATCGACGGACGGTCTTCCGGAGTGACGAGGCGGGAGGCATTTGAGCAGGATGAGGCCAACCACTAGGCCGCGGTGATTCAGTATTTCGTCAAGAAACTCACCGCGCTGATACGCGCAGGACTCGAGCGTCCCGACTAGCTCGCCGTTCTCGCGTAGCAGGTACATTGCCGAGTGAGCGCGAGCAACTTGTAACCTTGAGATGATGTGCTCGTCAAGGAGCCATTCGAGTATTTCGCCTTTGCTCGCGGAGTCAGCTTCGGCACTTGATGGTAGCGGGTTCGATTCGGCAGTCTGATCAATTTGAACGTTCGAATAGATTTCGGAGTTCAGTTGGTTCTGTAGCCGTTGCCTCCAGAAGCGCTCACGCGGATTTCGTTCTTCTTCGAGATTCCTCGCATGAGAGGCGGGGAAGATCAGTGGATCAAACGCGTTAATCCAGTCCCATGTCCGTCGATACCACGTCTGCCCCGATTCAACTCCAAGGTCGTGCTCTAGCTGACCTGCGCACACTAAACGTAAGGGGCCTTGATATCGATCGCTTGCTTCGGTCGCTTGCGGAACGGAAGCTGGAGGCAAGTCTCGTGGAACGTGAGCCCATGTCCTACGTGATGGCGAGATAGAGCAATATAGCGTCATCGCTTCGCCTGCAGATCTGTCCGCACCTCCGAGCCGCGGGCTCTGTATATGTGTGCCAGCGTCGCATTGATTCTTAGTCGATGCTTCGCCGTTGGGGTGCCGCGCACCGCGGGTGGTCGTATTGTCCGCAAGTCTCTCCGAGTGGGCTGCGTTCGAAATCGACAGCAATCCCAGCAGTATGAGATGTGCTTGGGCGTGGGCAACAGGGTTGCTTGGTGTGCGTGCAATGGCATTCGTTCGTGCCTGACTGACATCGTCCCCAACATACCTTTGAGTGTTGTTGTAGTGCTTGCCTGAGGATCTGCGGTGTTGACTAACGGATGAGGGCATGGCTCTCCTTTGTGGTTAGGGCATAGCTCCAGAGGATGTCGACCGGCTTGGATCCAATTCACGAGGCTGAGTCCGATGAGAAGCGCTTGCGGGACATCGTATGCCGGTCACGCGGGCGCCGACGTGTCTATTACCTTCGGTCGCAGGAAATTCCTCCGTGTGAATTCGTCGGCATCGGCATTGATCGACCGTAATGGTAGACTGCGCTCCGCTCGGACGATGGGTGGCCGCTTCAACGTGAGTCGGTTGTGTCTCAATTGCAGATTAAAGCAGCGCCGTAGGGAAATCTGAATACCCGCTTCCTTACCTCGCCGAGTATGGTCGACTTGCTGGCTACAAGGGGCCGTGCGGTGCGGGTGAGGCCGGAGTCTTGCAGGACGACGCCGGGATGACGCTATCGACAATGCGATTCGGAGAGTGCTTTGGGGTTGGAAAAAACCTCGATGGCGAAGGAAATTTCGACGCACGACCGGACCTCGCAGAGCCATATTGAGGGAGATGTGTTGATTCTCGCACGATGACTGAGGAAGTTTTACGTGAAGCGAGCGCGATGATCGGTTTTTGAACGTACAAAACATTCGATGAAGTCAATGGACGTGATGGTGCGGACTGTCTATAAGACTTAAAAAATGTCTTGCGAATAAACCGCACGACCATTGATTGAGGTCGGACGGAATTCGTGGAGGCCAACGGGTTAAGCGGCGATCTGATTCAGATAGAAGCGCTGTGCGAACGCGGCAGGCGATTGGTAATTCAGATGCGCCTGTCGGTCTCGCACTCCTCGATCTGATAGACGGCGGTCTGGCCGCCTTCGCGGGCAAGCCGCAGAAACCGGTTCTGGTGGATACTGTGACCGGCGTCAGGCTGCAGGCCAAGCTCGCGGATCGCCTTCAGCCGCTCGATATGCGCGATCATGGCCTTGGCGCTGGGGCCCTCAGGCGATTGCCTCAGCCACGCCAATTTGCTCACAGGGCGCTCGCCGTAAGGCGGCAAAAGCGCGTCGAGAGCCGCACGTTGCTCATCAGTCAATGGCTCGGTGAGCAGCCCGTACACTTCACGCTCGGCCTTGGTCGCCACTGCCACGCAAAGCTTCTCGAGCGCAGCGATGGGCGGCAGCAACACGCGTTGACGTCGCAGTTCATTCACCGCGGCGCACGCGAGCACGATACCCTGAATCGTCTGCATGGCGACGGGCAGCAGAAACTCGGACAGCCCGCGATAGTGTCGGCGCGTAAACTGGACAAGCCCTGAACGGGCAAGGAGTTCCTGCAGATACTCACGCCGGGTTTCGTCACGCTGGACATACAGATCCCTCACGGCTGGCGAAACCCGCAATTGAGTTGCGATAATACCGAGCACAGGCGCGTGCGGCTTCTCGCTCGGACCCAGCACCCGACCGGGATGCCGCAAATGGATCATGAGAACAGCCAGGCCGAGCCGGTTGTGATCGCTGCGATGTTGCCTCACAAAGGCGAAATCTTCCTTCGATAGCGTGGCAAGCGGGATCAGCTCGCTTTCGTCCTCGGGAAAGGCGAACAGCTCGAAGCGTTGAGCGGACGTAAGGAGTTCCCGACGAGGCATGTGTCACCTCGGCGAGCGCAGGTACTGGGACAATGTTTCCCGGCTTATCCCGTAGTCACGCGCGATCTGTGCCTTGCGTTCGCCGGCTTCGACGCGACGCCGCACATCCGCGACCTGTGCGTGGACAACGTTGGTTTGCGGCCGCGATACGCGCCGCGCTGACGCGCGAGCGCAATGCCTTCGCGTTGGCGCTCCCGCATCAACGCGCGCTCGAACTCTGCAAACGCTCCCATCACTGACAACAACATCAGGTTCGCCATGGGTGAGTCTTCCCCCGTGAACGCCAAGCATTCCTTTGTAAATTCGATGCGTACATCGAGCTGCGTGAGCGATTGGACGATGTGCCGCAGATCATCGAGGTTTCGCTCGAGCCGGTCCATGCTGTGAACCACCACCGTGTCGCCGGCTCGCACAAAACTCAGCAGCGCATCGAGCTGTGGCCGTCACGTGTCCTTGCCCGACGCCTTGTCGGTAAAGATGCGACACAGTTCGACGCCGTCAAGCTGACGCTCGGCGCTCTGCTCGAACGAACTGACCCGCACATAGCCGACTCGTTGACCGCTCTTCACGACGGGACAATCCAGTGAAAATGTCAGCCCTGAAATCGATGGCGTTCGGCATGACGTGTCAAACAATTCAGAAGATAGCCCTATCCTGATGTTTCTGATAGAGTTTCCTGACATCAGGATAGGGTATGCTCCAATCTGACAAACCGTCGCTAAATCGATTACCCATTCAAGCATGCCTTCTGTCTCATTTACGGTTCGGGCTGTTTTACCCCATGACATTGGTGCGTGGTGTTCGCTGCGACGCTTGCTCTGGCAACACGTGAGCGACGACGAGCACATTCTCGAAACCCAGCGGCTGCTGGCCGACCAGCATCGCTATGCGACATTCATTGCCTTTTCTTCCGATAGTGCGCCGATTGGTTTCGCCGAAGCCGCAGTGCATCACGACTACGTCAACGGTTGCAAGACATCACCTGTGCTCTTTCTCGAAGGCATCTACGTCATGCCAAATGTGCGCCGGGTAGGCATTGCGAAAGCATTGTGTGCCGCCATCGGTCAATGGGGCTCCGCACATGACTGCACCGAATTCGCATCCGATACACAGGTAGACAATGTCCGCGCTCAGGCATTGCACTGCGCTCTCGGCTTCGAGGAAACCGAGCGTGTCGTCTTCTTCCGAAAGCGCCTCACATGCTGATTCGGCGACGTATGGAGTGAATAGCAAGCGGAGCCAGAAGCTAATCGGCAGGCTCCTAAGTCGAAGGAATCTTCCGGGTTACGCAGAGACGCTCGAAACCCTTGGCCTGAAGGCTTAGCGTACGTAAAAATCCGTTTCTTGAGGGCACCCCGTTTAGTGGGCCCGAGCTTTCCTGATCGTAACGCCCGAAAAAGATCCAACTTTACTTCCCATTTGAACGTAAGAGTGGCGCTGCCACCGTCTTGCTTTAGCATGGCGGCTTTCCAATCGAGATCGCCGAGATGCCAGTGGAGCCACGCCTTATCGCGAACCTGGTTATTGCCATAGTGGGTTCCGTTCGTAGCCTGGATCAACAGCGACGATTCCGCCCCCGACATGGCCTTGACACTGGCGCAAGCCAGCGAGAACGCAAACGCCTTTCTGGTTCCCTCATCCGGCAATGATCCCGATGCTGCTGACAAGCGTTGGTTGCAGAAGCACTGGCAGGTAATCTTCGAACGCACGCTTGAGGACCGGTATGTCGACGAGCGTCTATGGCCGCAAGGCCGTACGCTCAAGCTGTTCAAGGAGTGGCGCGAGATTCGCATGCACTCGATTGTCCTAGATTGCGCCGACGCGCCAATCTTGTACGAGGACCAAGCCAGATCCTGTGCCAGCCGCCAGGGCAGTAGGTCATCAATCTGGTTGATCGAGTAATCGGCGATGCGCGCCAGCACATGACGCAGATACGCTTCGGGATCGTGATTTCGGCTCCTGTTGACAGGGCCGACGTACCCAGAACACGTCGGCCTGCTGGTCGCATTCGTTGCGCGTCACAGGCTCCGGTTAGGTTTGCGTGCCGGCCGGCACGAAGATGAGCGCTTTCAGCCGCGCACGATCGGCCCGGTACGGGGTGTCGAGCGCCGACACGCCTATCTCAAGGGTGACGTCCCCAATAACCTAGGGCGCCGAGCGCGGCACCGACTGCGAGGCCGCATTCGTAGCGGTTCGGTTTGAGCGTCGTCGCTTTCGTGAGCGCTCACGAATGTCGTGTTCGACGCGCGCGGTCAGTTTCAAGGTGGGCATGGGGTCTCGTAACGGGATCGGTCAATTTGTGCTAGCGGTCGCCGGCACGACCACGGTCAATCCCGGCAGGTCCGCGAAATCCACCACGTTCAGCGTCATCAGGGCGTAGCCGTGCTCAATCGCCGGCGCCGCGATCCACAGATCGTTATAGCGAGGGCCCGGCGAGCGGCCTGCCTGCTTGACAGCAGCCGCCAGCACGCCGAGCGCGGCCGCGGTGTGGCGCGTGATGTCGAGCACGGGGCGCCGCTCGAGCTGACGCAGATGGGCAGCCCGCCGCGCACGCTCGGTGGCGTCTGCGCATGATTGCACGCCAAACGCCAGTTCGCCCAACGGGATCGTCGAGATGAACACTGGTGCATCGCCGGCGGTGTCGATCACGGGGCGTGATTTGACGGTACCACCGGCGAGTCCGACCCACACGCAGCTGTCAATGATCATGCCCACGGATCACGCACTCCATCGTCGAAGCCAGCGCGGCTGTCGTGCAGCCAGCGGGCCGCATTCGGCACCGAGGCTCAGCGGCAGGCCCTCGAGCGCCTGCGTGGCATTCATGACGGGTTCGGCGGGCACCAGGCGCGCGATTACGGTCCGATTGCGTTCGACCACCACGGTTTCGCCTCGCTGGGTGACCTGATCCAGGATCTGGCGCGTGTGGCGAGCCAGTTAGGTAGCGGTGATGGTCGGCATAGTGGCCTCTGGGAATAATGAATACGTGTTATACGCACTTTACGTATCGAGAAACCGGTGAATTCCGGCCCTGCGGGGTCCGGGCCCAGCAAAAAGCAATGCCTACAAGGACTTGAGCGCGTTCCGCACGCGATTCGCTTCGGCAATTGCTTCTTTGCGATCCACCGCCACATACCTCGGCGGTGACCGGCCGGCGCGTTTCGATATGCACGTCGACCACCGCACACGCCGCGCCATCCGCAATCGGTTTGGGGTCGTCGTGCCGCCCCCACTGCGCCGAGCCCCAATTAATTCGGGGCGCACCGCGCGCGTGTCACACTCGGCACCTCCAGCCCCCACGTCACATAGTCGTCGGCGTTGCCACCATCGGGCACCGGGAGATACTCGCGCATCATGCACTGGCGCAGCCACGCGATCGACTCTTGGTCGGTGCCGCCTGCCAGGCCCAGCGCGCGCACCGGCACTGCAGCCGTGGTCTCACGCAACGTCACGTTCGCGGTGACCAGATAGTACCGGCTGTCCTACGCACGGAGCAGTGTGCCCGCATCAATCACGCTGTCGACGCGCCGCTCGCCTGCACCCCATGCAGGTACGCAATCCGCCTGACAGCCTTGACTGACAAGGGCTTGACAACATCCTGGCGGCCAACCATCGCTATTCGCCGCCCGCTCGGCCGTCACATCACCCGTCGGGTACCGATACCGCATCGCTGCGCGGCGTCTCGACGTTGGGCGTCGTCAACCGTCTCCCAGTCGCCCAAGCACCACACGTCCTGCCCATCCTGCCGTCGATCGACTGGTGCATCCCAAATTTGTGCGACGCACGGCGCCTTTGCAGCGGTTAATTTTAATCATGGTTTTATTATGAAATATCGGCCACCCAACATCGGGCCCATCCTAAGCTGAGTCACCGCCAGCCTAAATTGCAATAAGAAATATCCGGTTCCAATGCACAAGCAAGGCCGGATCTTCGCCGCTTAAAATCAGTCGATTCTGATTGTGCTTCATCAGTTTCCGGCTTATGGCGACACGCCCCATGCGCCATCATGGTTCTGTGGGCGGTTGCTTTCCCCGTTCGCAGCTTATCCTGCATGGCGCTCCCCGTCCGGGACATCGGGAGGCGCGACCTTCCCGCCGACCACGCGCCCTCGCCTCACGCATCTCGGTGCGGCGCGATCCGTGGAACGCATCCACGGAGGACCACATCCATTGTGGATCTGCTCTTGTCACCCGCGACCCTGCGTCGCGCGATCAGCGCCGTCGATGACCGCGAGGACGCCGTATCGGCGGCGATGGCATGCCTCCGTGAACCGCCGATTCGTTCGGCTGATGATGCCCTGCGTGTTCCTGGGGATGGAATGGTAGGCCGTTGCCCTTCCTTGCCCAGGCCAATCAACCCAGAAAAATCCGGGTACTCATGCACCACTCC
>NZ_LOSU01000030.1:0-36039 GCF_001522185.1 Burkholderia sp. RF2-non_BP3
GTACCTGCGTGTTGATCGCGAATGCGTCGGCCACCGCAACGATGTGCGCAAACCATCGATTGACGAGCGGGTCGGACAGTTGCGTCGCGCACCGGAACGATGGTCGATCCATCTCTGGATTCCAAAAACAAAAATGGCTGCACGAGGCGGAAGCAAACGAAACAACCCGGCCGAAGCCGGGCTGGAAGTGGAAAAGAAGGATACTATCGGTGGACGGCGGTTAACTCGGTTTGAGTCGATTTCGTCCGTTGCAATCGGCTATCAAAGATCATTGCATCTACTATCTCCTTGCCTTCGTCAGTGCGCACGCCCAATGACTCGCTGATCTCATCACGCGATTTTCCGCTCTGCACCATCGCTGCCCCGTGGCACGAAATAGCAAAGCGCTCCAGTTCCAAGCGCACTTCCTTATGGTGCAGGCCGTAGTTGTAGGCGACCATATCACATGGTTCGCCTTGGCTCATCCGCCATCGCGCCACAGATTGTGCGTGACAAACTGCCCACTCCAGTTCCTCTCGAGGAGAGCACCGGGAATACCAAGTGTCCGAAACTACATGGGTCGCTGGAATGCCGTGTTCCCGTGCGACTCTCGGACACGGCGTCCCACGCATCACGCGTGCGCACGCGATCACCATCGCCAGCCCAAGAGATGAATTGTCCGATGTCGCTTTTCGTAGATTTCCCGCAGCCGCGCGCATGAGTGCGTGCCCTTTTACGTAAGGGATCTGGCTCTCGTCGATCCATGTCGCGACCCGGATAAGGTCATCAGGCACCCGCAGCTTGACGCGATTCACTTCGTCTGCAGAAAGGGGGTACGTTTCAAAGCGCATCGCTTGAGGAAATCTGTTTTCTGCGCAAGCGAGTTCGACAATATCTGCGCGGATCTGATCCACTTCGGGCCTAGCATGTTGTCCCGCTTGCCCACGAACAGTAATAGGCACTGAAGCCCGTGAAATGCCGGATGCAGGATACATTAGCCTCCCGATTTTCAAAATTTATACTATCGCGCGGTTACGCGAACGGTGCTCTCTGATACCGATCAGCCTCGCCGTGTAATGACGTCCTTCAAAGAGCGCTTACGTTCAACTGTGTATCAATCACAGCTTCTCGTTCCGAAGCCGGTCACATATCCTGATCTCGACCGAGCAGTGGCTGGCAAGGCATAACCATCACTACGGACACCTCGGCCCCCCATAGGACCCGAACGAATTTCTCGAGCCGATCCTTCAACAGCTCGATCAGCGCCTCGCCCTCCTCGACGAAGCTGTGGCGAATGGTTCGATCCGTGTCGATGCGGCTGTTCGCCTTGAGCCGATGGCGGCCCAGAATCCAGACACGCAAGCCGATCAACTTCGACGCCAGATCTTCGAAGCGCATCCACCAGGTCAATTTCCCGAGATCATCCTCGAAATCGACAGTGCGACACAGTTCAGCTGGACCCTGCTCGGTCGCGAGCCGCGGTCACGCACCGAGTTGCTGATGGTCTATTCAGCAATATTGGCTCACGGCACCTCGCTGACGGCTGCTGAAATTTCTCAGATGGTCCCGGAAGTGTCGACTGACGCGATTCGTCAAATGATGAAGCGTCTCGCGGACGAACGGATGCTGCGTGCAACCTTCTCGCCAAACTGCTGCGCTGCCGTCTCGATCACGTCCGCGAAGTTGCTGCGTCCCTGCAACATCGCGATCCGGTCGATCAGATCGAGCGACAGAAAACCGTGGCCGGTTTCACGCATCGCGACCGATAGCTTCTCGCCGCGGCGAATGCCCTGCCAAAGTGGTCGAAGTCGAGATGCAAACGATGGGGGCGCCAACCTGATCTGCTGTTCAAGTGCTGTCGCCTCACCGATGCCCGACTTGATCTGCCCTGAAAGCGTGTCCAGCCACGACGAGCCGATCAGCTCACGATACAACGTGAACGGGAACGCGTGCTGATCGAAGAACGCTCGACCCGGTCCCGTCCAGCGCGGCAGCGCGATCGGGCCAAGCCCGAGCGTGCCCGCGACCGGAGCGAACCAACTGATCGCGATCCACCCGACCACGTACAGCACGTTGGTCATGAACAACCACTGTTCCGGCGAAATCGCGTCCATGAGCGTTGGTGCCACATATGCGCCGATCATGTAGAAAAAGCCATACAAGCCGCCGGAGTATACCGGCGGCTCGGTAACCGCCTGCACGATCAATCCCGGGATACGGCCCACGCGGTCGTGCAGGTCGAGAATCTGTCGCATCGCTTTCGGGTAAGGGAGGAATGCCGCCTCCGCTAACACGATATGCATCGTCACGGCCATCGACGGCTCTTATGGCGTGATGTATGGTCGCGCTTCGCGCAGCGTTTGAGCGCGCCGAGGGATGTGATTCGTTATGAGAGGGTGGGCCCTCCGTGGATGAACTCCACTGGCTTCCCCGCGCTGCATCCTGGAGGTGCAAGAAGCGAGGGCCCAAAGTCGGCGGTAAGGGAATGCCGCCCGATGTTCGGGGCGGCAGGTTCCAAGCACCATGAGTTGTAGACAGGGAAAGCAACTGTCCACGGCGCAATACTACCCAGCGACGCGAGCGTTGGCGATCGGAGATTGCGGCGATCGGGGGCGGAATAGGCTGATTTTTGATGGTTCAATCAGGAATCGGATTCTTGTGGCGGGTTGGGACGGCTATGAATGGCCCGCGCGGCATGGGGAGTCCGCGCCGGCCAACGTGCTCGACGCGTGGCTTGTCGAACTTGATCTTCATGTCCCGCGGGTCGAGGCGCACGCCGATCAAAGTGCCTGGCTTCAGAGCCTTTTGGGTCCGGGGATCAATCACGTACGACAGAGGGAAGGTGCGTGCCTCGACTGAGCGCAGAGCAACTCGCGCCATCAGGTCGAACAGCAGCTGCTGGGACGCAGAGCGCATCGATTGCGCGCGACCTTCAACTGCTCTGCGGTCAGGAATGCAGGTTCCTTGTCCCACTCGTCGAGCAACACTGCCGGTCGGCTCAACGGCTTGCGGCCGCCTGTGACAGGGGCCAGGTCATGCCCGATGTCGCTCACGGCGATATCGGAGTAGGTGAAAGGCAAGCGATCGATCCGCCCGCGCTCATGTGGCCACCGGTACATTGCCGCGACCAATTCCAGTCGGCCGAAGCCGGGTTGAGAGTGGGAGAATCTTTAACGCCGAGGATGATACGACATGCAGGTTACGCTCGTGGTCCGAACTTCGAAAGTACATAATCGACTTGTTCCTTGCCGTCGCTTGTGGACACGCCCAGCCTCGCGATGATCGCATCACGCGACGCCCCTTGCATTGCCAAAATTCTGCCGTTTTTAACGATCGACTCTAGCTCTAGCCGTCCGCGTGCGTGCACACTGCGAACATCATGCTTCTCTGCAACGTCATTACACGGCTTGCCATTGAGCACGCTCCGTAGGGCTGCGCTTTCCCGATCCAATACACTATGTTCCAAGTAGTCGTACATAGTGCCAGGAGATATTTCAAACGCAATACCGTGCTCCGCAGCGACCCTGCCACAGGGGGCGCCGCGTATTACCCGTTCCCGAGCAATCAGCAATGCGAGTTCAGAACTCGAATTTTGCACCGTCGCAATTCGCAACCTTTCTGCTGCCGCGCATGTGAGCTGGCGCTGTTTTTCACCGCTTTTTCCGCTCTTGCTAATCCAATCCGCGACTCTGCCCAGGTCACCGGGAAGCGTCATCTTGACGTGCATTTCTTCGTCAACTGAAAGCTGCGGGGCCATGCGAGCAACTTCGGGAAATCGATCAGGATAACAAGCGATGTCTACGATATCTGATTGGATTGAGTACGCAACAATAGAGCGCCCGGTGACCAACAGCGAAGATTGAGCCAACCGTTCCGTAGAGTTGAATGCTGGCGCTGAATTCCGTGAAGGGGCGGATACAGGTAGCATGAGTTTCTCCGTAGTCAAAATTCAAACTATCGCGCGGTTACGCGAACGATGCTGCCTGATACTGATCACCGTGGCACGCGTCCAGCTTGTAAGGTGGAGTGGGCCGTCATTGGAGCGGCTAACACAACTGGACACGATGCTCGTCAGTCCGTACTGTTGCGTGCATAGCAAGAAGAAAGATCAGCAACGAATTGTGGACGGTGCTCCAACCGCTGATTCCGGAGTTCGAGCCTTCGCCCAACGGTGGTCGGCGTCGTTCGCTCGATGACCGTGCCGCGCTGAACGACATCCCGTTCGTGCTCCAAAGCGGTATCCCTTGGGAAGACCTTCCTTGGGAACTCGGATTCGGCAGCGGGATGACTTGTTGGCGTCGACTCCGCGAATGGCAAGCCGCGGGGGGCAGACCACGTGTGGCGATGCTGCACCGCTTGCGCGAGGACGATCAAATCGATTGGGGGCGAGCAAGCATCGATGGCGCGAGTCCGGTGGGCAGGAAACCGGTCCGACCCCAACGGACCGGGGCCAATTAGGCGCGAAGCGGCACCTTATAGTCGACGTTCGGGCTGTTTCGCTGGCGATCACCGTGAGCGGTGCCAATCGTCACGATCGGTGATGTTTCGAACCGACGTTGGACGCCATTCCGGCCGTGCCTGGCCTGAATGGAGGAGCGCGTAAGCGCCGGACTAATTGCATGCTTGAAAAGAATTCTCAATCATGAATTCGCAGGCATTCACGTACGCGGGATGCTACTCGCACGACGGCTCACCACTCACGCCAGTGCCCTCTGTCTGACAAGTTTCGACCAGCCGGTGCAGTTCGACACGCGCTTCGATGCAGTGGATCCCCAGTGCTAACGCTGTTTGCTCGAAAGTTGCACCACGCAACACCATACCGCTACCGACTGTCCCGACCGCCTTCATCTCTAGCGCAAGCACAGCTTCGTCGCACGTCAGGCCATGTTCCGACGCCACCGTGTCGCAAGATTCTCCACGCATCACACGTGCACCGGCTGGTCCGTGCACAATAGACATCTCCAGCTCAAGTCGCGTGCGCCAGAGCTGAAAGACCGTGGCGAGTGACAACTCTCTCGTTGGATGGCGAAGCCAAAATCCGTGGTCCTCTTCGACCTCGGAGCACGGCGTCCCACGCATCGCACGCGCATGAGCGATTTCCCGCGCAAGTTCAACGGAGGTATTTGACGTGGTGGCTTGCCTGACACTATCACCTGCGATACGGACAAGCCTTCGCTTGATTGCCTCGGGAAGACTGCTTTCAGCCATCTGATTGGCGATCCGAGTAATATCTTGCGGGATGTTTAAGGCGCCCCAGTAAGCGTTAGCCGACAATGTTTGCAGCGACGCAACGCGTTGCTCCCCGCGCCGCGATGAATTGCACGCTGCATCTATGATATCCGCTCGCGTTCGCTCGCTTCGACTGTGAGATGAAGTTCGCTGGACAAGGGTATACGGACTTCGTGATCCGCTTGCTTGACTCGGTACCATGGCGTCCTTCACGATATTTGAAAATGAATGTGCTCCCTCTATCGCCTCCGTGCTGCCGAATTTCGATCTGTTCGTTACCAGAACGCCCTTTTTACCACCGCTCGTGCGCACACGATCGCCGTGCCCACCATCATCAGCGTCTCGGGCGCATCGATGGCGCGCTGCATGTGGATCGGCTTGAAGAGGTTTGCCGCCGTCACGCCAATGATCGAGAATCCGAGTAGACCCCACCAGCCGGTGGGCAGGCCACGCGCGATTGTGATCCAGATGCAGACCGCCGCGACGATCGAGTTCGCGATCAAAAATGTCGTCACCATCATGTGGCTTCCGGCAGGAAATGTCGCCGCACCCAGTCGGTCACCGCGCCCGAGGTGATCAACCGGAAGGCCTCCTTGGTCAGGCGCAGCCCGAACAGGCCAATCAAGAAGCCGATCGACTGCTGCTTGCCGTTGCTCGTGATGCCAGCCATCGCTACGATCAGCGGCTCCATGACGTACGCGATCGCCACGCCTGTGACAAGCGCTGACACCTTACAGCGTATCCCGCGTGTATTGTGGGGGTGACCATCTCATTAAACCCGCACCGCCAGACTGGCCGATGCGGGGTCAACATACTCGCCAACCCGCTTCAATAGAGGGCTGGCCAGATTCACAACGTTCTTGCTTTGAACACGTCCGGATCCATCGACGCATAAATTCGTACGATCATTGCACCAATCACGGTCGAAAATTCCTCCGTCGATCCGTCTCGCACCACGCCCACCGTGAGCGTTGGATCGCCCACCAGGTTGAACTCCACCGACGTCTGCGTGGCTCGGATGACGACTTCCTGCACATGATGCGTTTTGGGCAGCCAACCCGGTCGGGCTTCGAGCGTCAAGCCCACTGCAAACCGAATCGACCGATCGTCGCCCTCTATCTTCGCTGCTGGCACCATCACGAATTGACCGTCTTCCACCACGCCCAATTCAACATAGTGGTGCAACACGCCGTTGGCATCCCGCCACGTCGGCGACGGCAACGCCAAGGCGGCCTCGAACTTCGTCGCGAACCGTGCAATGCATTGCTGCAGATAGCACCGATATTCGCTTTTCGCCTCCTGGTATGCCTGATACCGCGCGCTCAGATCCTGATAGGTTAGCATCCGCGTTCTCCCGATCGGGGCAAAGCTCAGCATTCTATCGTCCTAGTCGAGCGCGCTCTTGTGAAAACCGCGCAGAAAAAATCCGGCACCAAGCCGGGTTGTGTCGAACATCGCAGTCAGCGTTCAGGTCGTTGGTGCCACATCCTTCTCGCAGCAAGACTGACCTGCCTGATTTCTTAGGGTCATTTCAATCTTGGGGAGCGGCCTCGATTCCTGGGCCGAAAGCCGGAAGAAAGCTTCATCAACTTTGTGCCCGCATGAACGTCATTTCCGCCGCGTTGGGCATTCTTGCCCGCGCCGCCGCGATCTAAGCCTGCTTTGACCCACTAACAGTCGATCTTGCAAGCGCGTCCACGCGCTCCGGTGCCCTGGGCGCGACCTCGGGCGGTTGACATGCTCAGGCTGCAGCCACCTTGCAGGTCCGTTCTCGTATAGAACTTCCGATCGTCAACATGATCGTTTCTTGTCGCATGCCAGACGAACTTTCAAATCCCGGCACCAGCCTCACAGAGAGTGAAGTTGGTGCGCTTCGGTCGCCCAATCTCCCGTATGCCGCATGGCAAGTACGGGGCTGAAGACGCGACCTGCTAACCGACTCACTGAATGTGTCAATGTCTACAGGAGAAACGATGTTCTCAATTAGCCGTACTGGTAGCGGGCAAGATACGATGTCGCATCATTTGATTTCTCAGAACTCGACCGACTCGCCCCCCTCCGAAAGCGACTCCGACGAGGATACGCGCAGCACCATTCGGAGCGCATTAACACGCATACAACCTGCTCTCGAATTCCCGTCGTTTGAGGGGAAAATCCGTAGGGAGCAATCGAGCGCGCTGAGGCGCTCTGCGTCGGACACAAATTTGCAGGATGCGGATTTGTCGCCCGCACGTCTTCGAGTCAGAACCGTCTCGATGGCTGGGGTGGCGAGCTCTTCGAGCAACACCAAAGACACTCAAATGATTCCCTTCACGCCACCACGCGAGTCGGATATTCCAAACCCAACCGAGAACCCCGAATCGGTCACGACGATGCAAACCGCCAATGCGATGGCCTCGGGCACCCTACGTGCCACTGTGGCTCAAATTGCCGGTCATGCCGCCGGAATCGGTGTCGACATTGGCGTCCAAAGTCTGCCCAACACGGCAGCCTATTGGGGCACCGGTATCGCACTTGTTCCGCTGTCGGCCGCTTTGGCCGGCGGCTATATGGGGCACCGCTATGCACAACACCATTTTCCGCTCGACCCGGTGCGACGCAAGTTATACGCGGGTTTCGGCGCGGTATTGGCGGGAGGCGTAACCTTGACCGTGTTGCCGATATCTCAACCGAGCGCGTGTTTGGCCGGCGTTGCCGGCGCACTGAACAGCATGTCGTCGTCGTGGGTCAATGCCGGCGTGACGAGCCTGTTGCGAGGACTGGGTGGACGCATGAAGTTGCAATTCCCCGAACGTCATGAGGGGGGGTGGGCGTTGCTCGCGCCTTGGGTCGGGTCGGTCGCGGGCGCATTCGGTGCGGTAGGTAGCACCTTGCTTAGGTCGTCACGAACCGTACTCGGCGGTCTTGAAGCCGCATTGCATGGTGCAGTGATTGGATCTGTGGCGAAATCGGTGTTCGAAACGCTCGCCGCTCGATGGTCGGCCACATCACACAACGCGTGCGTCTACGCGCC
Organism: Burkholderia sp. RF2-non_BP3; assembly: GCF_001522185.1. Lineage (NCBI taxonomy): Bacteria > Pseudomonadati > Pseudomonadota > Betaproteobacteria > Burkholderiales > Burkholderiaceae > Burkholderia > Burkholderia sp. RF2-non_BP3. The sequence goes on from NZ_LOSU01000030.1 coordinate 8,222, forward strand.
GCACCAAGCTGTATTCACACGTCCGGATGCGCGATCATTGATTCGAGGAGCTTGGTCTACCGCAACCGTTGGCATCCCCAACATCATGTCGTCACATTTGAAAAAAATCCTGCATTCTCCTGATGAGGGGCGTCAGACTTACGATGTGTGCAGCGCGATTGCCAGTTCCGTATCTGGCAATCTGGTCAGCAAAATCGGCTGGGGGCTGTACGTCGATGCCCCGCAACGATTGGTGCGGCAACCACGTGACGTCGAAACTGGCGACCAACATGTCGAACATACGGAGTAGCATCTGCGCAACGCTCTCCTCCATGTTCAGCGTATGGACCGTCAAGCGAAAGTCGCCCACTAATTGATGCGAGATCAGATGACGATCGCATTCATCCAACCAGCCTCCGGTCGTCGATTGGGCAATCGGCAAGTTCAAGTGCGCAGCAAAACCGTCGCTTGAATCGATCGGGGGCCAACTTCGCGTTTCGCGTGCGAGCAACGCCCACTGTCCGCCACCGGGTCGCGACTGCACGCTCAATGCCCGACGAGCGCGTATTTGGCGACGTACAGGATCTCAACCTCCAGAACAATCAAACATTCCAATGTGGCCTCGGTACGAGATGTAATGCAGATATCTGTATTGCGTCTATGGGACGCTAGCCATGAGAACGACACTCGACTTGAACGACGAACTTGTAACGAAGGCCAAGCTGGCCGCGGCTCGCTAGCACACAACGTTGACCCGGCTCATCGAAGAGGGGCTTCATCTTCGCCTTCGTGACCAACCGTCCCGCAGCATGCCCGCTCGTTTGCCGATCTATCGCGGCAAAGGCGGCTTGATAGCCGACATCGACAGCACTAGCAACAAGAGCATGCTGGAGGCTGCTGACGATGACGCCAATATTCTGATCTGGACGTGCAGCCGTACTACGGCACTGACGCGAACGCGATCGCGACGCGCGCGGCGCACACCGCTTCGCTAACAATGGACCAACCGGTCGACATCATCAACGCGACGATCGACGAGTTAATCGCGCGCAATATCGAGCTGCCAGCGTTCTCGACGCTCGATCGGCTGACTGAGCAGATCCACGCCCGGGCCCGACTCTTCAAGCGCGTTACGCGGCGCCTGACCGACCGGCTGCTCGCGCGCGATTGGTCGAACCGGCAAACGGCCTACAACCGAATCAAGCGGCATGCCAAGCGTCCGTCCCGGCAGCACTTGGACCTGCTGATCGACCAACTCGCCTGGCTTGAGGACCTCGGCGATTTCTCGCTGTTCACGGCGACCATCGATTGGACGCTGATCGAACAGCACTGGCAGGAACTGATGCAGGTCGCGCTGTCGATCCAGGCCGGTACGATTTCGTCGCCGCTGCTGCTGCGCCGGCTTGGTTCCGAAAGCCGCAAGAACCGACTGTACCTGGCCGCGCGCGAGCTTGGCAACGTGGTGCGCACCGTGTACCTGCTTCAGTGGATCGGTAGCCTTGAGCTGCGGCACGAGGTGACCGCGAACACGAACAAGATCGAGTCGTACAATGGGTTCGCGAAATGGCTGGACTTCGGCGACGACGTGATTGCTGAGAACGAGCCGGAGGAGCAGCAGAAACGGCTGCGCTACAACGACCTGATTGCCTCCGCCGTCATCCTGCAGAACACGGTCGACATGATGCAAGTGCTGCGCGAGATGGTCTCAAACGGTGAGAACGTACGCGCCGAGGACATCGCTTTCCTGAGCCCGTACCCGACCCACAACATCCGGCGCTTCGGTCACTATAAACTACACCTCGATCGCCGCCCGGAAGCCTGGATCAGAGATCCGCTATACCGCCACGCACCCCGTCGCTATTCGCCCCGCCCATGACTGCACGTCCAGCCACAACGACCACATTTTTCGGCGGCGTCGACACCGCGGCGCTCGCGCGGCTCGAATCGAGCTATGACACGACACGCCTGTTGGCCACGGTCGACATCGTCGATCGCATCCGAACCCAACTGTACGATCCCGAAGGACTGCGCGACGATCTGCTCGAAATCCATAGCATGACGCACTCCGTGCTCAACGGTGCATCGATAGCGCCGTCACGCCGCCGCGGTGCGCTGCCGGAGCGGGTGCTGGAGGCGTTGGATCTGATCGACGAATTCGTTGATGAACTCACACGAGTGCGGACGATCCTCGAGCCGCTCGATGCATTGCAGCCGGACGAGGATTTTGGCGAAGATTGAACAAAGACCTTGCCTGTACTGATCTCCAGAAATTGGACCTATTAGCGATCGGCGATCTTAAGGCAGACCCGATTCGGGAAGTCATCATCCCGCTCGTCGAACACCGCATTTGTCGATGATGCAGGAGATACCAGGTGGTTTATCAATGCCGTTACAATGTGGCTCATGTGGCTATTTGCTCAACGGAAAAGTTTCCTTCTGCGCTGCAAGCGGTGGGGAGTCTGCTCCGAAGAGATTCAAGACCATCACCTTCGTCAAGAACATGAGGTGCACTATTCAACTCGCATGCGCTCAACAGCATTAATAATATCGGGATTTCTCAAGTTGTCGGATTTAAACGTCTCCCTTGCCCAATCGAAAAGAAGCGCGCCATTCGCAATGTGCCCGGCTTGGCCGCTATTTTTTAAGAAATTATTGAGAATTACACGCGTTCGCGGAAGTAAATGAAAGTGAATATTTGAAACCTCCTCTCCAAATGACAAACAATAAACACGCTCGGCCGCGGTATGGCGTTGGATCAGATCGGTCGCAAAAGCTAGCTCCCCTCCCAAAGCACTGAGGACGGAAGAGGAAAGATCAGAAAATCGATCCGCTGGTGCAATCGGTGACAAAATCAGATATCCGCATATGCCAATCGATGACGAATGCTCAAGTCGAAATCCATTTTTTTCACGAATTATTAAACGCCGACCAGAATCGGCGTCTAGCGGCCTATCAGATATTGGCATTGAAGCTATCTCCTATAAATTTCCAATTTCCTTGGTTTTTTCCACTAACTCCATAACCCTGAGAGAGTCTTGAAGAGTTATTGATGGCACCACCTTGCCTTCAATAACATCGAAAAAATGATCTAGTTCTTCTTTAAGTGGATCAATGGCAAGTGACGCCGCCTCCAATGACCGGCTATCCCTTCCTGCCCTCGATGCGCTGCCCAAACAACAACGTGACCAGCTGCTTGCTCGGCTGACGTCGCACAGCCTTGAGGTGACGAGCGAAGCACACCCTAACCTTGTCATGCCAGCGCCGGATCGTTTCATGGCTCAATACGATGTTGCGCTCGAACAGCAGTTCTTTCGATGTCGCGCAGGCTGAGCTGGAAGCGGAAATGCCAACCAACCGCCTGGCACCGGTGGGAAGAGGGGCAGCCATGTTTTAGGTCAGTCAGATTGACGAAATTCTGATGCATCTGGATCTGTGTAAATTATCTTAAGATATATTAAATTTGGTTAGATCGCTTTCATGCTCCTATGCGTGTCCTTATAATTTTCCCGTTCGCCACAACTAAATGTGGACGCTTATTGATGCCCTCTTCCGCCTAAAGGCGGAGGATTCCAACCACTGGCAATGCACGTCCGCATCGGAGAATGTTCAACGCCGCGTTGGTATCACGATCATGCATGACACCACATTCACGGCGCCCACTCGCTAGCAAGAAACGCCTATGGGGCGAGAACCGGTTGAACCTCACAACCGAGGTCGTTCAGGCTGCTTCAGCAAGAGCTGGTTCTGGTGAGTTTGGCGGCCGACACGTTGCCGACCGCGAGGTAATCGAAGCGTCGCGCCAGATCGAGTGCGAGCTTGTGCTGGAAAGCGGCGCGGGCAGTCGCTACGTTGGCGTGCAGCTTCGCGATATGCCGCCGGTGCTTTCACGTTCGTTGGGCCTCCGCCAGTTTTGCGGTCGCGCGCTGGCCGAACCAGACATGAGGCAGTGTCTCGCCGGTCGAAAGTGTGGCGACGTCTTTCGGACCGAGATCGATGCCGACGCCGGGGCGGATCGGGCGAGCCGGAACATCAGGCATCTCGAACTCGATGTTGAGAAACCAGTGACCGCGCGCATCCCGTGCAAAGTTAGTGCTGTCTTTGATCTTCCCTTCGGGAAGCGGCCGGCAGCTGAACACGCGGAAGGTGTGGGCGGCGAAGCGAAACGCGTTGCCCTCGCGTTTCAGGTGGGTACCCAGCCAAGCGATTTGCGACCGCGATAGCGCAGGTACCGGCGACGGCGCTGGCAACGCGACTGCGCGTATTGCTCGTAGGTTGCGTTGACCGTGCCGGCGTGGATGTCGAATTCCTTGCTGCTGCCGGTGGTCAGCACGTTCAGGTCGAACCCTGTCGGCCATTTCTTGCCCCACTCGAGCGCGTGATTCTGCGTGTCGTTGCAGAAGTTCCACATGTAGCTCACCGCACGGCTCCGTTTGTTAAGCAGTCCGTTGAGCGATTTCACCCGGTACCGGTAGACAAGGATCATGCCGATCACGCTATCGTTGGAATGCCGTTTGTCAACGGCACTCCTTTCCTCCCCGCCATGCGCCCCGAAGGAAGTCCCCTTGGGGAATGGCGAGGTTTCTCGGAGCAACTGATGAATAAATCACTGATCTCTGCAGCATGCTGGATCGTCGCGCTGGGAGCGGCGTTTCCCGTGATCGCACAGGAAGCCCCTCAAGCATCGCTTCCGCTTCACATGATGGGCCCGGGGCCGGTCATCGGCGGCAGCGCCGATTCCGGTTTGACGAGCCATATCGTCCGGCAGCCGGATGCGCCACTGACCCGTGTGCTCGTGATATACGAAGACGCCACCACGGTCCGCTCGCCTTCTTCCGCCAACGATCTGGCACGCGACCCGGGTACGTACACGACGGACGGCGAGGTCATCGTCCAACTCGCACCGTCGGTCCTTCAGGCATACGGCATTGAAGCACGGGCCCGTTCAGTCAAAACGAACCTCGTTGCAACGCTTCTTGCCGATCACCAGCAGCAGGATCGCCTGCCCGTCCTGCTCCTCAGAGATACCGGCACGCAGGATGGCATTCATGCAACGCTCAAGATTATGGCATCATTGATTGACGGCGACGGCACGCCACTTTGGACAGGCGAGGCCACCGCCAACTATATCGGCATGAAGTGGGGCAAGCGTGACGTCTACGCGGAACGGCAACATGCGGCCGTCGCCGCGCTGCTGCGCAAAATCGCTGCCGATCTGCACGACCGGCGGATCATCGGCTAAGTGTTCACGAGAAGTTGGTTTGAAGTTTGGTGCCGTACCCGGCCAGTAGGTCGGCCAGCTCAGTGCCGATGGGTTCCTTGGTCCAGGTGACGAAGCATCGCCATGGCGCTGTTACGTTGGCGGGGTGTACGCGTAACATGATGCGATGACGAAAACGAAATCGCCTTATCACGCGCATCGGTTTCCGCCCTAGGTTTCAGCCGCTGCGGAACACGGCAATCATATTGCTGCTCGCGAGGACCGGGATGCGGGCTGCGGAAGTCATGCCCTCAATCTGGATGAAGTGGCCTGGGCCGACGGCATCATTCATATCCGAGGGGCGAAGTTTTGTCGTGACCGGGACCTGCCGCTCTTCCGCGACGTCGGACGCGCATTGCTCGCTTACGTCAAACGGGAGCGACCTCCGTCGTCATACAGGACGATCTTCCTGCAAGCGGTACCGCCAGCGCGACCATTCACAGACTCGAGCGCAATTTCCAAGATCGTCCGCCGGGCCTTGAAACGCGCCGATATCGCTCCCGCACACGGTGCTGCACATCTCTTGCGCCATGCCGCGGCAACAACCATGCTGACGCGTGGTTTGAGCTTCAAGAACATCGCCGACGTGTTGGGCCATCGTCCCTCCAGTCCACCGCCATCTATGCAAAGCTCGCCATGCCTTCGCTGGCGCGAATTGCCGTGCCGTGGCCGGGAGACAGATCATGAACGGTGAGGAACTTCAGGATCTGCTGAGCCGCTACGTCGAACACCGCGAACTGCTGAGTTACCGGCATACCCATGGCGGAGTTCTCGCACGCTTCGTGCGAGACTATGCCATCGAGCAGCCAGGCGAATCGATCAAGACCAAGGAGGTGCTCGAATGGGGCACGCGGGTTCACCGTGCACCGCCAACCCAGCGGCTATCCTCAGTGCCCTGCAGGGATTTCTGCGTTTCGTAAAGGCTATCGATCCGGCAACTTCGGTCCCCGACAACCATCTGCTGCCATCACCGCGTCGCAATCCCCCGTACATCCTGAGCGCAGGCCAATTGCAATCGATCCTGCGCGCGGCGGCGACTGCGCGACCGCGAGGAGGCCTGCGCGTCGACGCCTATGTCGCGGTACTGGGGCCGCTTATCAGTTCTGGGCTACGCGTCAGCGAAGTGCGGCAGACTCGACGGGATTGAGTTGGAAACCAATGCAGCTGCCCGATGACCCTGCCACGATTCCACATATAGAAAGAAGTTTGATAACTTTTTGTGTGTACGGAGAAAAGCGTGCCAGAGAAGCTGATACCAAGATGGTAATACACGAAGGAATTCAAAATGGAGGCGGTACGGTGAGCCTAGAGCGTTGGCCGGCATGAGGCCGCTTGAAGGCTGGGCGTGCCAGTGGCCACGTTGGGAAACAGGTTCGGTGATCTGCGCAGTGGCAACACGCAGACGGCGGCAAAGCCGGCTGCCAATGCGCCAGTGTGCAGCCGTCGTCCGGTCAACGATCTGGAAGCTGGGGTCAGCAGGCTGCGCAAGGAACTGGCCAGCGCGAAGCTGGCCATTTTTTGCATGGCCGTATTTGACAAGCAAAAAATAAGGATAGGGGAGTAAAGTTCGAACTCCAATAATCGATTGGACTTTTTTCGAATACTGACATCGCCGATTCCCATCGCTTGTACTCTATGCTCAGCCCACTGACCTCGCGCATCCCGTCCAGCCACGTTGCTATCTCGTCGACTGCAGTCGACCACCTATACTCGAAAGACAGTCGCCCTCCCCTCGCTCGCGACCTTGCTCGAATCTCGAACACCTTATCTGAAATGTTGTTATCAGAAGGACTTGGACATACACTGAGCGATTGCGGGTCGTTGCTCAAGAATACTATTGAGGAAGCTCAAGCCCTCTACATCAGATTGCGCAAGGCAATCAATTCTGACACATGCGAATTGAATGCCAAACACAGAGAGCTCTCATTCGCCCTAATGAATCGTACCGTAGTCCTCGGAAAATCCGGAAATTTCCTTCTGCATGAGAATAATGTCCTTAAACGTCGCCCATCCGGAATTTCCCACTACATTAAAATGGCCACCTCATCCACCTATCGAAAGCGCGTCAGTAACACCAAGAAGTACTTTGACAACACCAATGCCGTCATTATCAGAAATAAATTGGACGGAAATATCAAGAGACTTAACGACGATTCGAGCAAAATTCTCACTAACATTTGGGCCATAACAGAGCAACACTCAAAAGTCAGTAGCCTCTTGAAAGATCTACGCAAAATTGAGCAGCAAAAGTCCAAAATGGGACTGCCATCCATATCGATCGACAGGCTTAACCATCGAACTAGCATCTGAACGTCGGCACGCGAATCATGGCCCTCACCCTTTTGCCTCAGTCGGACGGCTCGCCAATGCAGCAAACAACTGATTGATTGCGCCTGGGCCGGTGCGTCGTTCGCTCTCCCGAGCCAGAACCCCAGTACTTGCGCGGTCTCGCGCACAAAGTACATCAGCAATCCACCCGCTGTCGCTGCGATGGTCTGATCCTTCAGCGTGCCGTCCCGCCACCCCGGTGATCACCAAGAACGCGATTACGGCCGCGATGCTTGAACACATATGACTTCCTTGGTGGTTGCGCGTACTTTCGCGCCCCCCACCCGCGTGGCGTCATCGCGCTGAATCGAACGGAAACGGCTGCGCGAGCCGGCGCGCGATGGTGGCCAAAATGGATGACGCGAATCGCGCCGCTGCTGGCGGTTACGCCGGCACGAACAGGCCCGATCAGGCGGTGACGAGTTGGCCGAGCCAGCGTGTATCGCGCGGCGACGGGCGACGATGCAGGCGCTGATCAAGCAGCGCGCGTGCCTTGCCTGCGTCGCCGCTGCGCATCCAGGCGACCAGCAGCGTATCCTGGACGATCTCGCGTTGCGCGCCGCTGCCGCCGATGCGCACGACCTCGTGCGCCACGGGCTCGAGGAGGGCCGCGCATTGCGCGTATTTCTCCTCGGCGAATGCGAGCACCGCGCGGCAGATCTCTGGCACCACAGCGCCGGCCCGCAGCGTGCCGGCCTCGACGAGCGCGTCGAGCGCCCCCGTGCGCTCGTCGAGCGCCGCCGTTGCGCCCGTGGCCGCCGCGATCAACGCCATATGGACATCGGCGAACGGGAAGCCCGCCTGCCGAAAATAATCCGATGCATACCGTGCCGCATCGTCCCACTTGCCGACGGGAACGGTATGGCCGTAGGCCTGCATGCGCCAGAGGAACGAAGCGGTATCGCTGACCACGTTGATCGGCACGCCCAGCGACGCCGCTGGCGCTACGTGCGTGTCATAGATCGCGAGTGCGCGTTCGGTGTCGCCGCGTTCGAGTGCGATCAGGGCCGCATGCCACGCAATGTGACCGTGCAGGATGCCGCTGCGGTCGTATTCAGGCAGCCAGCCGGCGATCACCGTATCGGCCTCGTCGTTTGCACCGGCCTCGTATAGCACGTGTGCGACCGCGTGCACGGCATTGACATTGTGGCGACGCAGCTCGAGCGCACGCTGCGTCATCGTACGGCCGACCCGGACGTTACCGTTTTCGCCATGTGCCCAGCCGCGATTCGTCAGGAACCACCAGTCGTCATCCTCAAAATGCCGTGCATAGCGCTCGCAAAGATCGACGCGCGCCTGATTGTGATCCGCCATGCCCGAAAATGCGAACAGGCCGAACGCGCCGAGCGGCAGCGACAGCACGATCACGTCGCGCGGCCAACGATCGACATGCTCGAGCGCGCCCGCCAGTGCTTTTGCAGCCTGCCCGTGGATCGCGAGCGACAGTACCCTGACGTGGCTGCGCTCGCGCGGTGTGCCGTTCCGGGCGACGAGCGCGGCCGCGTTCGTGATCATCGCGCGCGCGTCGCCGATCTCGGCGCGGATCGCATGAAGGCGCGCACGGGCAGCCTGCGCGAGCGCGAATTCTGGATCGGCCGCGATCGCCTCGTCGAGCGCTTCGGCCGCGCCCGACCACAGGGACAGGAGCAGGTCGACACCGGCGCGATAGCGGTCGGCCGTGCGTTCGGAGGGCGTCGAAAGGGGTAGGCTGTAGCGGTCGAAACAGGCCATGAGGCGGGAAACTCCAGTAAGAATCGTGGGCGTTCGGGACTGCAGCAATTCAACTGCGCGCGTTGCCGCGAGGCAGGCATGGCGTGACCCTGTGCGGCGACGATATCCTACGCGCCCGAGAGATCAAGGCGCTCGGAAGACGATAGCATCGACCTCGGCCGGAACTTAGCGTGCAATATTTTCCGTCTTCTGAAGTCACCCCTAATTGAACGATTCGATCAGTTGCGTGAGACCGTCCGATTCATAGCCCATTTGTGCAATATCGCCAGCGTGTTGATCGCGAATTCGTTGGCCGCCGCAACGATGCGTGCCAACCACCGATCGGCCAGTGCGTTAGACAGTTGCGCCGCGCGCTGGAACGATTGTCAATCCATATTGGGACCCCAAAACAAAAATGGCCGCACGAGGTGGCCGTAAACAAAACACTCTGGTCAAAGCCATTGGCTTATACACAATTGCCGGTGTGGCCGCCGGTACGTAACTTCTGCAATGTCTTTGCAGCTACATGAACTTCTGTGAGTCCGAGCCAGATGGCTTTCGCACAGGGTTCGCCGTCGCCCTTTCGGCCGAGGAATCCGCCCAGGCGCGTGATCAAGCGCAACATCTCGTTGAGCTTGGGCTTGGCCGGCTGCTTGGCGTCGATGAGCAAATACGCGCCCCGAATTTCATCGACATCGACGAACAGTTCGGCATCCAGATCGGGGCAACGACCAGAAACAGCACCAATGCCCGTTCGAGCCGCTCGATCGTGCCCAAACTGCAGCGCCTCGACACGGCAACCGTTCTTCAACACGTTGAACAGTATTTCTATTTCCCAGCGAACCCGATACCAGTCGATCAGCTCAATCGCTTCGGCTTCGCGGTTGGTCAGCAAACGCCATTCGATTGGCCTGACGCCGTTTGACGCCTCGAACTCGCGCGCCACCAGACAGGTGGCCGTCACGCTTTGCCCCACGCCTGCTGGCAGCTCGATTCGCTGCAGCCACACGTGCTGGCGCACTTGGCGCGCCTCCACGCCGCGACGCGAGCCCATCGTGAAGACAGTCTCGCCGAGCGGTTCACCTTCGCTCGGACATGCCCACAGTTTCACCCCATCGGGCAGCGCACGGTCATGGGTCCACCAAATCAGCCAATCCGCCGACGTACCCAACTCCTGCGCTCGCACCATCAGTGCGATCATGTCCGCCTCTCGATCAGCGACATACACCAGCCGTGCGGCAAGCTCGATGCCGTTTCCGCAACCCGCTCGTAACCGTCCAGCGCAGGCTTTCCTTGAGCCCGCCGCGCTTGCCGTGCGCGTCCAGCGGCACGCACTCGGGCGTCACCGCGTAGGTTGGATGCAAATACATCCTGCGCTGCGCCTCGTGAGACGGCTATCCGAGGCCAGTGCCGGCCGTTGAAATCCAATTCCGTCGTGTCCTGCAGGCACGGAACGGCCGACTGGGCTGCCATGCGTTGCTCGATCTGTCGCCAGTGCTGCTCCAGAATCACTCCCAACTTGACCTCGTCGTTGTCGAAGAGGCGGTACGCCGCCATCGTCTCACCCCAGCTCCGACTTGCCTGTGGCGCGCCAGCCGTTGGCTTGGCCGCCAATCGTTCCATCAATGTCCTGCTCGCTTGTTCAAGCGCGCGTCGCCAAGTTCAAGGTCGGTAAATTCAGCTTCCGTCCGGCTCGGTGTTTCCAGGGCCAAGGCATTCATGCAAAAAAAAGCGAAAGTAAACGCGACGCGCCGAAAGTTTACAAGCCCTGGTCTATCTCATTGGTCGAAAACGATTCGTTCCGGTCTCCGGTTGCGGAGAGCTGCCTTGTGTATAAGGCGGTGCGCAAAGCCCCGCCGCGGATCGTACCCCTCATCACAGTGAGCCAAACATTACTTTGAAGCCAAGGCATACGTACGGCAATCCGCTAGCAGTTCATCGCACATGTCGCGTGTAACGTGGCCCATCATGTACATGTGAATGACCTGATCGTCTTTTACTAAATGATACTTGTTGAGCAAGTACTGTTGATGCTCAGGGGGAAACGTCCGGACGAAGTTTGCCAACGGTATCACGACGGCGAGCCCACCCGGGGTCGCGAATGCACCTGGGCAGCAGCCATGGTGCAATTCCCGAGCGACGTACTGGGCAAATTCGATTCCGTTATTCACCCAACGACTAATCACGTCGGGGCCGATATGATGAAGTCGAGAAAATACGGTCGCGGCTCGGAAGCCGTCCCTGCTTCCGTACACGGTAATGTCTTTCAGGTCGCTTAGATAGGGAACCGCATGAATATCCGTCTTGAATTGCTCGATGACCGTGTGCCGCGCGATGAACAGGTTGGCGGGCATTGGAGTGCCCAGTACCTTGTGTGTACTGATTGTCATCGATGAAATGGCGGGATGACGGAAAGTATAGTCGTCTTTCCACGGGAACTGGGTGGCAGACAGGAACGGCACGACGAGGCCACCGAGAGCAGCATCAAGATGCAGGTAGAGTGGACAGGATTTTTCACGGAGAATATCCACGCATGCCGTTAATGGATCATACGCGCAAGTCATCGTGGTTCCCGCCGTCAGGACCAGAACGATTCGCTCCCCCGGGGTAATCTGAGCACGCAGGTCGTTCAAGTCCAGCTCACCCGTTGGATGTACGTTGATCACCTTCACGCGACCGAAATGGAGTGCACTGGCAAATTTGACGACACTGTAATGAGCGGCTTTCGAGAATACCAGCGTGGCACCGCGCATCAACGTTGCCCCTATCCACATGCCCTGCAAGTTTCCCAGCGTCGAACCTCCGCCGACGTACCCCCAGCACTCTGGAGCCGATAGATGAAGCCATTGAGCGACGCGTTCGACTGCCGCACGCTCCTGAGCCATCGTATTGGGAAGCGGGCAACGATCCGGCTCGTAGCAATCGCCGAGATTGTTGAGCAAGCGCCCAAGGCGCGCACAGTCACCGGGTGACACGGTCAGTGCCGAAAGATTGACCTGGATCCCCGTGTAATATTGCCAATCACTTTCAGAAAACGTAATATTAGGGGTGGAAAGTTCGGACATCGACTTAACTCCATCGCAATATACATTGCGTCAATTTCGTCAGCTAGCTATGTTCAATGCCACGGACCACAAGGGGGCAAATACAGCGTCGCAGCATGCATGGGGGAGTGAATTTTGCTTTATTTGCGATTTTAGTTCACTCCCCTCCGCGGGAGAAACCCACCTATCGCCTTCACGGCGGCCTTGAAGATCGAGGGTCCCTTTGCCATATTCTGTTCGGTCGAGCATGCTAGGTGTTTTTTTTGATTTTCGTCTATTTGATTGACGATACCGCTGCATCGAGCGCGTGGATCACTTGATATCTTGGTAAGGCGATTGCCTATCCTATTATTGCCATCGTGCCGAGCTTGAGGCCGAAGTTCGCGGATGCTCCATATCCCATAGAGTCGCGAGTCGATATAAATAGAATTCAATGTGCCGTACATGGATTCCCCTGCCAAAATACAAAAAAATCAGATCTCGATAGAGCCGCATCAAAGCATGGTTTGAAATCTCTATGCTGCCGAGTGTACCAGAGTCAATGCCCGCCACAGGTTATCTCGTCGAGGATGGGCTGAGAAAATTTAATAAAAGAGCGAAATATGACAGGGGTATTTCACCAAATCGAATCAAGCGTATACGTTTCTGAACAGAGAGGTGAAAGCGTCACGACGCCAACCAGTTCACTCAGCGCAAAACAGTGTGCGTAGGCTAGTACACCGAATATCGGTACGAGCCAGCGTCGCTCTTGCCTGAGCGACCAGCAGTTTGCCACTACACCACCCACAGTTTGCGTTATTCTCCTGCCCGGCGACGCCACCAACCCCACCTCATCCAACGATTTGCCTGTATACATCCGCTTCGTCGACAAATTCAGTCCAAGTTAATTTTGTTTCTTCGGCGAATGAGGCTTGTTAGTTAATTTACAATTAACAAATATGACGCGAACGATACAGAGGTCTCTCGGAAAAACATTGACTAAAATTGCGTCTGTAGTAACGTTGAACGAAAATATGGCGTGGTACCGAGTTGTTCGCTGCACCAGAACATTGTCGATTGCGATGTCACCGGTGAATAGTGGTGTCGAGATTCACGTATCTCTGAACTTTCGTCACTCAACGCTGAACTCGGCGCAGCGCACACTGGCGGCTGAAAGTCATTCGGCGCAGGCGTTGCAACCGAAGCCATCGAGCACGGGGCTGGGCCTGCCATAGGGAGCGACCTGGGCGTCGGGTCATCCGACCCGGTTCAGCCATGAGGCCTCATTCGTTTAGTCCGCTATTTGGCGTCCGTGCGGTCGCTTTGCCCTGTAAGTATCCGGTCGGCCGCCAACAAATTGCGTTGAGTCGTCGGTCATTGGGGACATTGGAGACCCCGCGGATGGGGGCAGTCGCGAACGTCGGCATACGCGCATTTACATGATCGCGGCCGATCCTATACGGTCTGGTTGGGGGTAGCTGCCAGTCAGTTGTGATCGCCTGCGTGAACATCGGTTTCCGGTGGCCATCATCAGCTAGGCGGTTCGTTTGCGTTGGTATTTCCGCTTCCAGCTCAGCCTGCGCGACTTCGAAGAACTACTGTTCGAGCGCGGCATCGTCTTGAAACGATTCGGCGCTGGTGTGACAAGTTTGGGGCGGGCTTCGCTCGTCGCGTCAAGGCTGCGCGTGGTCAGCCAGGCAGCAGCTGGCATCTCGACGAAATGGTCGTGACGCTGCACGGTGAGCCCATATCTGCTATGGCGCGTCATCGACGAGCACGGTGCCGAACTCGGCATCCTGCTACAGAAGCGACGCGACAAGGTCGCAGTCAAACGCGTCTTCCAGCGGGTGCTGCCTAACCGACTATCCCTTCCTGCCCTCGATGCACTGCTTGATCAACAGCGTGACAGTGCCACCTCATGACATCCGCGTTCATCTTTTGATGGGCGTCGTCAATGGGCCGCATATATTCAACGCGCTGCCGGAGTGGAGTGAACCAGCATCAGATCGGCAACCATGCCGAGGCGAACACGGCCAGCGGCGTCACTGCGATGAGTGCACTCACCAACGGAGATTTTTCTCCATGTTCATGCCATTTACGACAATCCTGACCGTTGCACCATCAGACATGCTGCCCACCGTTGATGTGGATCTCGGCTCCGTTTATGTAAGACGACGCGGGACCGGACAAGAAATAGATCGTCTCGGCTACTTCACGTGGGTCGCCAAGCCGATGAAGCGGAATGGTCTTTTCGACGATCTCTTCGGTACCAGGCGACAGAATTGAGGTATCGATTTCCCCTGGGGCAATTGCATTGACCCGTACACCATGCGGTCCAAACTCATGCGCCATCTCACGCGTCAGCGCTGCAAGTCCCGCCTTTGAAGCAGCGTAGGCGGTTCCCGCGAACGGATGCACTTTCACTCCGGCAATCGAGGTGACATTAACGATGCCCCCTTGAGCACTGACAAGCTCCGGAAACAGCGCACGCGCGAGCAGCGCATTCGATACAAGATTGACGTTGAGGACCGTAGTCCATGTGTGGATGTCGCTCGCGAGTACCCCCAGTCGCGAACGGTTTTCTCCCTTCGGCGAGATACCGGCATTGTTGACGAGCGCATGCAGCTTCCCGTCGGGCAGACGGCGCCTCACTTCGGCAGCAACCTGCTCAATGGAGTCGAGGTCTGCCAGATCGGCCTGAATGTGCGATTCCCTCGCATCGGGCCATTGGCATTCTTCCGAAAAGGGTTGGCGAGACACCGTAAATACTTTCCAGTTTCGTTCCTGGAACAGTTTCACCGTAGCGTGTCCGATGCCGCGACTGGCGCCGGTGAGCAGCATGTATCGAGTCGAATCATTCATGGTGTATCCACTGAAAATTGAATAGCGCACATGTCGCAGTCGCCGAATGCGCTCAGGTGCCGGCGGACGTGCCGACTCTCTGGCATTATGCGCGACCGCGGAGCCATTCGAGCGTGAGGAGAACGGAAATGGAGATCACGATCGGGATCGTGGCGACCGCCGCAATCGCCGGACTGACGTTTTCGCGAATACCCGCGATCATCTGGCGCGGCAGCGTCGATTGCTCCGGTCCGACCAGAAGCAGCGTCAGCACAACCTCATCGAAGCTTGTAGCAAACGCGAAGCGCGCGCCGGACCCGGCACCCGGCAAGATCAGCGGCAACGTAACCCAGAAAAAAGTAGTCAGCGGGCCGGCGCCGCGACTCTTCCCCGCCCTGATCAGACTTTTGACGTAGTCTTCCAGCATTGCCGTGGCCGTCACTACGGCGAACGGTGCGCCCAGTGCTGCGTGCCCCAGTACCAGTCCGTGAAAATTGTTCGTCAGCCCGAGCAGCGCGAAGAAAAAGTACGTCGCAACAGCCACGATGACGATTGGCACGATCATCGGCAGCATCAGGAAGCTGCCACCAACTCACGCCAGGGAAAGTTCGAGCGGACCAAGCCGATCGCCGCAAGCGTACCAGGCACGGCAATTGCCCTCGACAAGGGGCGACGATCATGCTGTTACGAAACGCATGAACCGATCCGTAAGACTCGAACACCTCGCTTGCGCCAGCGCGTCAGGCTCGATGGGTCGATCGGCGGTTCAGTCTGCAAGTAGGTCTCGCAGGTAATTACCCGCCTGTATGGGTTCTCGACCCATTGCCAGACGACCTCTTCATCGGACAGGTCGAATGCGTGTTGCAAATAGAGAGCAAGCCAGCAATCAGGCGCGGCGAACTCGCCGGCCGCTCACGGCGCGCCACGAAGCTTTCGCTCATCGACGCGCTCAACCGATTCCAGTCGATTGACTCGACAAAGCACACCAACGGGTGCGTCAAGTTGATCTGTTCGTGCAATGGATGCCGGAACAATTCTCCTTCCGGTACGGGCGTCTTGGGACGATGAGAACGTGTCGGACCACGACCGCAGTGATATGACGGTCGACGGAAGACTACTTCTGCTCTGCCCGGTCAACCAGGTAGTTCAACACTGGAATCGTGCCATTCAGGCTATTAGTATAGCCCGG
Source organism: Burkholderia sp. RF2-non_BP3 (assembly GCF_001522185.1). NCBI lineage: Bacteria > Pseudomonadati > Pseudomonadota > Betaproteobacteria > Burkholderiales > Burkholderiaceae > Burkholderia > Burkholderia sp. RF2-non_BP3. The sequence goes on from NZ_LOSU01000030.1 coordinate 24,549, forward strand.
CCCTGTTTCATATTGACCATTCACGACAATCGTCGGTACGCCGTTGATGCGAGCATTACGAATCAGGGTCGCCGCATGGCTCACATCAGCCTGAACGCGCATCGAGTTGTAGGCCTGCAGGTATTGATTTTTATCGATTCCATACTGGACCAGGAAGTCCGCCTGCGCTTGCGCAGTAAGCAGCATTTTCCCTTCGGCAATCGCCTTGAAGACGGTCGGCATCAGCCGATCCGCATCGCCCAACGAAGTCAGCGCATAGTACATACGAGAATGGGGCGTCAGTTCGGTGTTCATCGCTACCGGCACGCGCGTCAACGCAATCCTGCTGCCCTCCTGTTTCGCCCACGCTTCGAGCACGGGTTCGAACTGCGCGCAATGCGGACAGCCGTACCAGAAGAATTCCGTGACGTTAACCTTTCCAGCCTGCGTCAGGGTGGTCGATGCTGGCTTGAGTACGTCGTAGTCCTTGCCGGCCACGGGCGTGCCAGCTGCATGGGCCAGCGGCGCCGCCATACACATCGAGAGCATTAGGACACGGAAAGCACGCTTCACGTCGGGGTTCCTCCTTAGATAGGCAGTGACAGGAAATTGTCAGCGACCCGACGCATTATGGGGAAAACCAGAGGTATCTAAAATCGGCCAATCTAAGAAACGGTATCAGAATAATCCGAAATTGTTTTAAAGAATGTTCATGGTTTCGTTAACCTGAATGCGGCATTGTCAACTTGGGAGACTTCGTCACTGACGATGCATAACGCACGCTGGCTCAGAGCGCACTCGACGGAGCTTGGGTGACGTTGGTAAGTTCGCGCCATGCGACGAACCGGGCCGCGTGACCCTGCCTCGTTTTCACGTACAGCAATTCATGCGGCGATCAAGCTGGCCTCGTAGTCGACAGGGGTGCGGAAATCGATCGAGGTATGCAGGCGTTGCCGATTGTAATAGCCCTCGATCCAGTCGACGATATCGAGGCGGGCTTGGGCGCGCGTTTCGTAGTGGTTCTGATAGATTCTCTCGACCTTCAATGTCTTGAAGAAGCTCTCCATCGGCGCGTTGTCCCAGGCGTTGGCGCGACGGCTCATCGAGACTTTGATCTTGAACGCGTCGGTCAGTTGCCGGTACACGCGACTGGCATATTGGGCGGATTCAACCGGTCGTCGCAACACCTTAATCCAGGAGGTGTTTCATGGGTCGTCCATCGAAGTGGATACAACAGTTGACGGGGCGAGGAGCGATGCGCTCGCCGGCCGCCCCTGAGCACGCAGTTGCCGCACGATGCGAGGACGGCCATAGCTGCCACGACCGGCGCGATGAATGGCAGCAACCTCGGCGTCCAGCACGGCATTGGCCAGTGCTCGCCGACTTGGCTCCCGGCCGCGCCACTGGCAATAGCCGCTGCGCGACACACCCAGAACCCGGCAAAGCCGGCTCACGCTGTACTGGTCGCGATATGCGTCGATCCAGGCGTACCTCACCGCGACCCCTTCGCGAAGTACGCCGTCGCCTTTCGAAGAATTTCGATATCCAGCTTCGCGCTGGCCAACTCCTTACGCAGACGACTGTTCTCGGCCTCCAGGTCGCTGACCGGGCGACGACTTGAGCTCGGCGCACTGGGCACCGGCCCCGCTGCGGCCTGCGCACTGCCATCGCGCTGATCACGGCACCAGTTACCCAGCGTCGCCACCGGCACGCCCAGCCTGCGAGCGGCTTCATGCTGACCGACGCTCTCAGCGAGCCGCACCGCCTCCACCTTGAATTCCTTCGTGTACTGCCGTCTTGGTACCACGTTCTCTGCCATGTTCTTCTCCATACAGTCAAAAAGTTATCAAACTTCTTGCTGTACGTGGAATCGGGCAGGGTCACTGCTCGGCCATGCGTCGATTCAGACCACGGCCGGCTATGCAAAAACGGACCTGTCGCAGTTGCGCGCGTTCGTTGATCGCGCGTTCGATACCGATTAGGGTTCGGTCGCCAACGGCGGAATCGGCGATTGCAAGCCTTCTACGGCGAAGCGATTCAGTTTGTCGAGCGCCGTCAGATAACGATGGGTCGGTATGCTCGCCAGTTGCTCGTCGTGAAGCAGCAGAATCCGCTCGATCACGGCTTTGTCTCGATCGAGCATGACCCAGGTTTCGCCGTGCTCGGCGCGCGCGATGCACCGAGCCAGCGCGGCCTCCGCGCGCTGAAACTCAGCATCGTCAGCGGTCGCCGGAGTTTCATTGCGCAGATAGAATGCCGTATAGACGGCCTTCAGCAAGCAGACCATCAAGTCGACATTGGTATGTCCCTTCGCGATGGTGGCCAACGCGAGATGATGTTCGAGCGACAACGCGCGGGTCCGTGCTAGCGGGAGCGGCAACAACATTTCTTTGCTCAACGGACGGTGTCCCGAACGCCGGGCGGACTTTCGACTCATGGTGGCATAGCAAAAGACAAGAGCCGCGTATTATGCCCCGACCATTTACGCGGACTCCTGTCAATTTCATCCGCGTGCCTCGCGTCCCGCCATCGACATGCCGATCACAAGACTGGGCATCAGGCGATGCGCATATTCCGCGACCGGGAATTCGAACGTGCCACGCAGCTTGATGCCTTCGAATCGGAATCCGCAGCCCGGCGTTTGCCCGGCATCTGGTATCCGGCGTGGCGACGTTACAATACCCAAGAGTACTCGAACCCCTGCCTCCATGAGCAGCCAAGAAACTGTCGATGTGCCCGTCAAAGAACGGGCAACTATTGTGTGTCTTCAGGCGCAGCGGGTCTTGCTGGTCGCGCGCGCGGCGTCGCGATGGGCGTTGCCCGGCGGCACAATTAAGGCCGGGGAGGCGCCGTTCGACGCGGCACACCGAGAGCTTTGGGAGGAAACCGGTTTGGTCGGACTGAACCTCACATATGCGATGCACTTTGGCGGCCTCTCGAAGTTGTATCACGTGTTTATCGGTGAACTCGGAGCCGATCTGAAGCCGCAAGCGAGCAATGAGGTCGCCCGATGCAAATTGTTCCGTCACGATACCATCGCCGAGCTGCGGGCATTCCTACGAAGAAAATCATCGAATTGGCCTATAGCAGCGAGTGGTCCGCATAGGCAAGATTCATCTCGCAATTCGAGGGCACGTCGCTATACTGCCGCGTGCAAACATTTCGAATGTCGCTCCACCCGCAGCGAGGCGAACATGATCAGCGCGTACACATACTGTGGATATACGATTGACGTTCGCTGCGAACACAAGGTCGACGGGTCTCATGGTGACGCGATCGCCTGCGAGACTCCACCCGGTTTCGTCGCAATAGTCCAGGTGCGAGCAGCGCGCGCTCGGTCCTTTTTCCTGGCGCCGATTCGCTTGGCCGATGAGCAAGGCAAACCGTTTATCGACCGGCTCGATGCGTTGCGCGCGGGTCGCTCCGCCGGCGAGATAATCGTCGACGACCTTCTCGTGGACACCTGCAGCGACGGCTCCGGCGTTCAGCGCTGATGCTTCCGTCGCAGCTCGCGGCCGGTGTAGACGGCGAAAATAGTTCTTATCATCGTCACGCCTGACGCGACGAAATCGTTCAGCGTACCGGTGCTATGCAGAAGCTTGGGAAAGACACCCATAGCAAGCCCAACGGCAGCCAAAATCAGACCGGCGGCCACACCCGAGACGTTTTCAATATAGCTGATCAATATCAGAATCAGGGCGTCAGTAGGGGTAATCGTCTCTTTTGTGTATGTATGGCGGTTTCACTCGAAATTTCACGCAAAATCATGGGCTTGCATGAGGCCGATTTTGCGAAGCCGCGTCCTCCGGATGCCAAATCTGGCGCTTCAGCCCACAGTGCCGCCCAGACCCAAGCTCGCCCGATAGTCAGCCAGCAGAAACAGCTGGGCGTCGACCTGTGCCGCCAGCTTTGTCCGCTCCGCCGTCGCTACGCTGAGCGACGCACGGGCGCTTTCCAACTCCCCCGACTGCGCGCTAACCGTCGCGCGTAGGGCATCGCGTTCCGTCTCGAGACGGACGTGATCGGCAAGCATCCGGTCGAGCGCCTCCCGTATCTGCTCACCGTGTGCCCGCGCTTCTCGTAAACTTTTACTCGCCGCGCCGGACTCGGCGACCAGCCGCGCATTGTCCTTGTTCAGTTGTGTAATTTCGTTCTGCTTCACGATTGCCGTCTGATTGGTCTGGCGCAGTTCGGCCTGCAGCTGCTGGACCTGCGTCTCGTGCCGGCGCGCTTCCTGTTCGCGCTGCTCGCGACTGGCGGTTCGGTAATGTTCGAGCGCGTCGTGCGCGTGCTTCAGCTTCTCCTCGAGCGACTGGCGGAAGCTTTCGTGCTCGGCCAACCGCACTGTCTGGTCATGTACCTGCTGCGAGAGTCGCTCGATGTCGATCGCACATTGCTGCACCGCCAAGCGCGTATCGGCATGCGCATCCTGTTCGCTCGAGAGCGCGGCGCTCGCGTTGGCCAGTTGCGCCTGCAGTGCGGCGAGCTCGCCAGTGAGCTTAGCGATCTCGGTTTGGGCCTGCTGGTGCTGGGCGGCTGCGGCGGCCGCCTGCTGATCGATGCGCACCTGCGCTTCCTCGTGCAGGCGGGCCGCGAGGCGCGCGACGAGATCCTGGATGGCGTCGGACAGCGACGCCGCGCGCGTCAGCGACGCGCTTTCTTCTTCATCCAGTTCTTTCAGGTAGCGGTGGATGGTGGTTTTCGAGCCGGTATTGCCAAGCGCGATACGTATCGCATCGATCGACGCGTGCATACCCTGCGCGATCAGCGAATCGCGCGCACGCTTGATGTCCACACGGGTCAGGCCGGCGCGAGCCATGGGGCCTCCTTTGAATATCGTACTGTATTACATACCATTTATATACGTACTATCATGGCTGGTCAAGTGTGGCGTGAGCTGGTGGCTTCTCATATGCAATAAAGATGGGTTATCCAATGTGATTGGTCGAAAATCGGCTCGAACGACCGGAAACGGTACGGAAAAGGGATCGCCTACCTGATTTCAAGCAAGCGCCAGCTGGAGCGCCTCTTCAGGCGGGCACACCTGGTAGCCCATGGCCCGGTAGCCGCGCTGGCGTTTCTCCCACATGCGCAACAGCACCGGATGGCCGCCATCCACGTAATCGAGCACTCGCACGCCAGTCTTGCCTGCATGCTCGCGGTGAAGCCGGCCTGCGTACTGCTGCAGCGTACCCTTCCAGGCGACCGGCATGCCCAGCACCAGCGTGTCCAGCGCCGGGTGGTCAAAGCCTTCCCCGACCAGGCGACCGGTTGCGAGCACGACGCGGGGCGTGTCCCCGTGCAGCGCGTCAAGGGCCGCCAACTGGGTGGCGCGCGCTTTTCTGCCGAGCCGTCCGTGCAGCACGAACAGCGACTGCACCGTGTCTTGCAGCATCTGCTGCAGGCTTTCGAGATGGTCCGTCCGCTCGGTGAGTACTAGCACGTTACGCCCCTGTCTGTACTGTTCACGTACAGCTGCCGCGATCATCTGCGTGCGCAGCGTGTCCTGCGCGAGCTGTGCGAACACCGCCTGGATTGGCGCGTCGGCCGAGACGTCCACCGTGGAGGTGAGCCTTTGCGGGAAGACCTCAAGCACCTGCGGCGCACCGGAGGGCGATTTCGCCGCATGCCGGATCGGTCCGCACAGCATGAACATCACCGGGTGCTGGCTGTCACGCCGCATCGGCGTCGCCGTCAGGCCGAGCACGTAGCGCGCCTGTACCGCCTTGAGCACCGCCTCGAAGGAATCCGCGGAGACGTGATGACATTCGTCGACAATGACCTGGCCGTAATGCCGCAACAGCTCGCCGCGGGTACCATCGGGCGCCACCGACTGCAGCATCGCGACATCGATCTTGCCTGTCGCTTTCGACTTGCCGCCGCCGATCGTGCCGATCTCCCGTGGATCGAGCCCGAGAAATGACTGCAAGCGTTCGCGCCACTGGTCAAGCAGTTCCCGGCGATGCACGAGCACGAGTGTGTTGACACCGCGCTGTGCAATCATTGCGGTCGCCGTCACGGTCTTTCCGAACGCCGTCGGCGCATGCAGGATGCCGGTGTCGTGCCGCAGCAGATCGGCCACGGCCGTCTGCTGGTCATCGCGCAACGCGCCGGCGAACGACACCACGAGTGACTCGCCAGCGTAACGTTCGTCGTGGATGTCGCAGGTGACTTCGTTGTCTCGCAGCAGCGTCATGACGTCGTCGAGGCAGCCCCGCGGCAACGCGATGTGGCGCGGGCAGTTCTCGGCGCGACCGATGATGCGCGGCTTGTCCCATACGCTGAAACCGCGTGCCTGGGCTCGGTAGAACTCCGGATTCTGGAAGGCTGCCAGTCGGATGAGGCGATTGAGGAGTGCCTGGGGAAGCTGTTCCTTCTCAAAATAGATCTGGTTCGCGAGCGTCAGCGTGAGCGATGCCGGCATTGGTCCGGCCAATCGCTTCGGCAGCGCGGAAGGTGGCTTCCACGGCTCGACTTGGTCCTCTTCGGCGATGAACGCAACGTCGAGCGGATGGGCACCGCCCGTAGCACGGAAAATCACGCCCTCGATGTCACGCCCGTCCATCATCCGGATGGCTGCCAGATACGCCCATTGGTCGGCATAGGGTTCGAAGCGTTCGTCTACAAACACACTGCATTCGCGCTCGCGTGGCTGTTTCTGCAGTGGCAGCGCGATTAGGTTGCCGAAGCCGCCTTTGGGTAGTATGTCTTGGTTCGGAAAGAGCCGGTCGTAAGACGACAACTCAAGCTGCCGGGTCCGGGCACAGGTGTGGCTGATGATGGCCGCCCCCATCCGTCGCGCCTCGCGCGCGGTGACGGCCGACGAGAAGAAGATCCACGCATGCGCGCCGTTGCCCGAGCGAGAAATCTCGAGCGAAACGGGCACGCCCAGCCCTTCACACGACTGCCGGAAAGCCATCGCATCTTCACGCCAGCCGTCCTCGTCGAAATCGACGGCGAGCAGGTAGCAGGTGCTGTCCAGCATCAGTGGGTAGAGACCCACTGTGTGATCGCCTGCCAGATGCGCGTAGATGACCCGATCCTCCAGTGGCAACAGCACGCGATGCCCACAGTCCGCGCAGCGGATGCGGGGCTTCTCACAAATTCCTGTTCGCCATTCATTCGCGCAGGCCGGCGCGTAGCCCGACTTCCCGGAATTGCGGCTTTCCCAGCGAAGCGGATAGACGTCCGTGCGGCCGCGAAACAGCCGCCGGAAGAGTTGCACTTTCTGGTCTGGCGAAAGTATAGGGGCGCTTGTGTTCCGCCCCGATGGTGATGGTTCGCGCCGGACAGTTGGAACGGACCTACCTGGCGTCGGCACGGTGGTCGGCAGTAAGGCGGTGAGTCGGACATTTTCAGAGTGAAGGCGGGCGAGCTCGGCGAGCAGCTCTTCGCGTGTGAAATTTTCCCAGCCCGGATGTGACGGCTTGCCTTCGTTCATCGCTTCATCGGTCGAAACCGCATTCCCCGTCTCGCAATCCGACTGGCGCACATGATCGTTGTTGCATATCGTCGTCTCCGATATTGATTGCCCGATTGTACCCACGAGCCATGTCTGCTATCGATCGCTACGTAGAAGCCGCGACGCGCGAAAATACCCGTCGCAGTTACCAGTCGGCAATCCGGCATTTCGAGGTTGAATGGGGCGGCTTCTTGCCGGCGAGCGCCGATGCAATTGCACGGTACCTTGCCGACCACGCCGAAACCCTGTCAGTCAATACGCTGCGGGCGCGCCTGGCAGCACTCGCACAATGGCATCAGACACAGGGCTTCGCCGATCCGACGAAGACACCGCACGTGCGAAAGGTACTCAAGGGGATCGCGGCGCTGCATCCTGCGACCGAGAAGCGCGCCAGGCCGATGCAGCTCGCGCAGCTCGAAAAGCTTACCGCCTGGCTTGATGGACAGATTTCCCAGGCCTCAGATGAGCGGAGTCGCCTTACGTGCGTTCGCAACCGGGCGCTGGTGCTACTGGGCTTCTGGCGTGGTTTTCGTTCGGATGAACTCAGTCGATTACGGATCGAGCACGTGACCGTCGAGGCGGGCCGCGGAATGACGTTGTTCCTGCCGCGCACGAAAAGTGATCGCGCACAGCTTGGCACGTCGTTCAAGGCGCCCGCGCTGTCGCGGCTATGCCCGGTGGCCGCCTATGAAGCTTGGATTGCCACCTCTGGCCTGACCGAGGGGTTCGTGTTCCGAAGCGTCGACCGCTGGGGAAACGTGAGCGACGAAGGGTTGCATGCCGGCAGCTTTGTTCCCTTGTTGCGCACGCTGTTTCGCGAGGCTGGACTACCCACGCCCAATAGTTACAGCAGTCACTCGTTGCGGCGAGGCTTTGCGACCTGGGCCAACTCGAATGGCTGGGATCTGAAAATGCTGATGGAGTATGTTGGCTGGAAAGATGTGCGTTCGGCAATGCGCTACATCGACGCGGCCGATCCGTTCGCACAACATCGTATCGAGTCGGCACTCACGATGATGCCACCACCGGCACCCACACAGCCTGCGATCGCCGAACCTTCGAAGACGCAGTCGTTGGCGGACGAGGTAACGACATCGACGCTGCAAACGCACCTCAGCCTGCATCTGGTCATCGAGCGCAACAGCAAATTCGTGGGAGGCATGTCCAAGGCGCGCCGCTGGATCGAAGATTTCTGTCATTCCCTGTATGAGATACGATGCGTCAACCGGCAGCGCACGCGATACGAGATCACCATGCCGTTTGCATACGGAGCCGAACTGGAAGCGGCGATCGAGGAACTGCTCGGCGAAATCCATTTTACCGCGGAGATGTGTGACTGCATGGCAGAAGCGGTGCTGCACGATCCTGTCGCAGACCGGTATTGGCGCTGATCGCGCTCGTCGACTTCATCGGATGGACGCCAGTCCGCCAACCGTACCGATACGCCGTCCGTCTCTATCCGGCACGCCTCATGATCCCGTGCCTCGTTGCCAGGGCGCGGCTTCCAGCAGGACGTCGCTGTATTGGTCGATGGGAAAGCTCAATGTGCCCCTGAAGTTCACGTGCGCAAAATGCGCAGGCCCCATCCGGCGCAACCACTCGTCGTCAACCTGTCGTCCTTTGCGTCGCCGGCCGTCGCCTGCATGTGCTGCGTGTTCTAGTCGATCACAAGGTTCGTCAACAGTGTCAACGAACCCGAGATGGCGACCATATCATCGCGACGTCGACCGCGCTCGGGGGGGCACACGTCTGGTGTAGATCGCGCGCTGAAGCTGGTGCACCGCCTCGCCGCGATTCAGCAGCGTATGCAGCTCCCGGCGGAACGCCACGTTGCTGAAGTAATCGCACAGGAAAAGCGTGCGCAGCAACTTGCCGAGTTGATGGGCGGCCGGACTGAATCGAGGCGACGAGCCGCAGCAGCTCATCCCAGCCGTCGCGAATTGCCTTGTGCGAAACGTCGTGGGCCACGAGCGGCGCCAGTCCTTCGGAGACGGCAAATCCGCGCGGCAAATACAACTTGCGCTCCTCCAAATTGCGCAGGCCCGGACACAGAGTAGCTTCGAGACGGCCATCCCCACGCTCGTGTACCCGTGCGTGTCGACGGAGAGTCGCAACAGTCCGCCATCGTCTCGGCTTTCGTTATGCGGCAGTACGCCTTCGATGGCCACGCGCGCCTGCCGCTCGTTCAGCACGAGCGGTTGATTATAGACAATGCCATGCCGATCCAGCATGTGCGTATAGATCCCGACTGCGTGGGTTCGGCGCCGCGGATCGACGCGGGCATAAAAGAGATGCGGCGAAATATTGAGGCTCATGGAATTGCTAGATGCGTGTCGCCCCGTTCCCCACAATTCGGTAATCGGATGCGTGCGCTGTAACTCGACCACGCCCTCGTTCGCGCGCGACAATCGCAAGCATCTCGAGCGCTCGCATCTCCGTCGCGATGGGCGTCAGACCGAGTTGTGGAACCATCTCCAGCCACGACGCTTTTCTCATCGAGATCCGTACCGTGTGCGATCAACCGTACGCGTCATTTGAAGGCCGCATGGACAGAGCTGACACCGATGTCAAAGGTGATGTCCGTTACACTTCGATGGGAATCAGATTGCCGGTGCCGCGCCCTCATGAACAGACGGTACGTGTCGAGCGCTTACCCTGATGTCGGCTGCACACATCGAACAGCAAGCCGCTTGACAATCAATTCGATGGTCCAACCTGCCGTGCGCCTGGTCAAGGCGCCAGTGCCCGATTACGTGCTGCGCGTTGAGCTGAAGTACATCAAGCCGGCGATCTGGCGACGAATCATCATTCCCGGTTCGATCCAGCTGGGCAAGCTGCATGTTGTGCTGCAACTGGCCATGGGCTGGGAAGGCGGGCACCTGCATGAATTCGTCTTCGGCGAAACCAACTATGGTGAACCGGATGACTCCGGATTCCCGAGCGACCCACCGATGCTTAATGAAGCACGGGTCACGCTGGTGGCGAAGGCGCTGGGCGGCCTGAAGTCATTCACCTACATCTACGACTACGGCGACAACTGGCGGCATCGGGTCAAGGTCGAGAAAGCACTCGTGCCCGATCCGGACATGCGCCGGCCGCTGTGCCTGGACGGGCAGAATGCATGTCCGCCGGAAGACGTTGGCGGAGTGCCGGGATATGCCGACTTCCTCGAAGCGATCGGCGATCCGACGCACGAGGAACACGACCACTTCCTTGAGTGGTGCGGCGGCAACTTCGATCCCGCGCCTTCGATATCGTGTTTGCGAATCAGTGGCTCTCAGAGGTCAAGTTCTGATCGTCAAGACGGCCTCGGATTGACGCTTACACAGGTCCTCAAGTAATTTGCCGATCTTGGTGAGCCGTTCCTGAGCAGAGCGGCTCGCATCGTCGACGAGCGCTCTGATCGAGATCAGTTGCTATCGGTATTCGACAGCCGACCGAGCCTGTTTGACTGTCGTCCGATCGTAGGCGTGCCGGACGAGGTCCCAGACGCGGCGGCCCGTTTGATAGAGCAGCACGTCGGTCGGCTCCAGTAACGTCACGTGCAGAAAAAAGATCAGCTCGATCGTGGGCGTCGACACCTTCAGTTTACGAACCTTGGCGGGACGCCGGACCTGAATGCGCTGCGCATAGGCGCGCCGTTTCTCGATCGGCACCGTGTCCAGGTTCCACGTGTGGGTGCCGAGCGACCTGAGGAAACGAACCTTCGACAGGGTTTCGGTAATGGTCGACGGGCTGTGCCGCGCCGGTGGCATCTCGAGCCATTCGAGCACCGTCATCCTCGACGTACCATTTTAAGGCAGTATGACTTTCCGTGAGGCGGGGGCCGGCCTGGCGTGGGGAAGCAAACGCGGGTTAGCATCGCTGCCAGAGCCGCACGGTGTGGGCAGGGCCACACCCGGCGATTTCCACCACGGAGGCCAGCGTGAAGGACGATAGCACGGTGTACGTTGGGTTGGATGTCCACAAGGAATGGTGGATTCAACCGGTCGATGCAACAGCTTGATGGAATCGTTCAGCCGGTGTATCGAAGTTTAGTGTCTTGCGTGG
>NZ_LOSU01000031.1:0-76908 GCF_001522185.1 Burkholderia sp. RF2-non_BP3
GCGACGGAGGTCGCGACGGGGTTCGTGCGGTCGAGGGTCGTGAATCTTCCGTTATGGAGGATCAGATCCGGTTGGGTGTCGGTCGTGCTCATCAATATGTCCTCGATGCAATCAGAAACCGAGCCAGTGACGGACCGGTGCGACGGCCGCCACGCCGATCAGCATGCCGGCCAGACCGATCAGCGCGATCAGCGGCGGTGCGGGCGAGCGCACCTTGATCACGCTGTACACGACGCCGATCAACACGCCGGCGCCCAATGAAGCCAGATACGATTCCATACGCCCTTCCCGACTGAATTAGAATGTGCCGCATTGCCGCCCGGGCGCCGTGCGTCGGCAGCCCGAATCGTTTCCGCCCGTTCGCTTCACTTCGCCGCCACGCTCTCCAGCCATGCAACATCTTCCCGATCTCGAAGCCTGGGCCATCTTCGCGCGCGTCGCCGAGACCGGTTCGTTCGCCAAGGCGGCCGACCTGCTCGGCATCTCGCAACCGACCGTGTCGAAAGCGATCGCACGCCTCGAAAAGCGCCTCGGCGCGATGCTGCTGTACCGCACGTCGCGCAAGCTGTCGCTCACGCCGACCGGCGAACTGCTGCGCGATCGCGCGATCCGCCTGCTCGCCGACGCCGAGATGATCGAGGACGAGGCCTCCGCGCACGCGCTCGAACCGCACGGCCTCGTGCGCGTGAACGCGCCGATGTCGTTCGGGCTGCACCATCTGGCGCCGGTGCTGCCCGCGTTTCTCGAACGCTACCCGCGCGTCGACATCGATCTCGTGCTGTCCGACCAGTTCGTCGACATCGTGTCGGGCGGCTTCGACGTCGCGATCCGGATCGCCGAGCTGAACGATTCCTCGCTGCGGGCGCGTCGTCTGTGCGCGGTGCGCCGGCCGCTCGTCGCATCGCCTGCGTATCTCGATCGGCATGGCCGGCCGACCCATCCGAGCGAACTCGACCGGCACGTGTGCCTGACCTACACGAACATCCCGACGCCCGACTACTGGCGCTTTCGCCACACCGCGTCGAACGACGAAATCGGCATCCCCGTGCGCGGCCGCATCCGCACCAACAACGCCGACGTCATCGGCCCCGCGCTTCTTGCCGGCCACGGTCTCGCGCTGCAGCCGACGTTCCTGGTGTGGGACGCACTGCAAAGCGGCGAGCTCGAGGAAGTCATGCCCGACTGGAAAATCGCCGACATCAACGTCAATCTCGTCACGCCGCCCGGCATGCTGCGTGCCGCGCGCGTAACGGCGCTGCTCGAGTTCCTCGTCGAACATCTGTCGCACGCGCCGTGGGCACTGCCGCCCGTCTGAACGGGCGGCCCGTGCCCGTTACTTCGCCGGGACGGCCGGAATCGACTCGTGCGGCGTCGCGGTGCGCTGCGCGGCCTTGTGAACCATCGTGTACGCGTAGTCGACGCCCATGCCGTACGCGCCCGAATGCTCCTTCGCGACCGCCATCACGGCGTCGTAGGTGTCGCGGCGCGCCCAGTCGCGCTGCCACTCGAGCGCGACCTGCTGCCAGGTGACGGGCACGACGCCGGCCTGGATCATCCGCTGCATCGCAAAGTCGTGCGCGTCCTTCGACGTGCCGCCCGACGCGTCGGCCACCATGTAGATTTCGTAATCGCCTTCGAGCATCGCGCTGAGCGCGAACGTCGTATTGCAGACTTCCGTCCACAGGCCCGACACGATGACCTTCCTGCGGCCGTTCGCGGCCAGCGCATCGCGGACCTTCTGGTCGTCCCACGAGTTCATCGACGTGCGTTCGAGCGTCTTCTGGTTCGGGAACACGTCGAGCAGCTCGGGATAGGTGTAGCCCGAGAAGCTGTCGCTTTCGACGGTGGTGATCGTGGTGGGGATGTTGAATGCCTTCGCGGCCTTGGCCAGCCCGACGACGTTGTTCTTCAACGTCTGGCGATCGATCGACTGCACGCCGAACGCCATCTGCGGCTGCTGGTCGATGAAGATCAACTGGCTGTTCTGGGGGGTGAGGACTTCAAGCTTCGGGTTGCTCATGGCGCGAATCATCCTTTGGACAGGAAACGTTTGAGGCTTGCCTCGACCGGAAACCGGGAGGAGCCGACTGTGCGTTACCCCGGAACGGCGTCTTCCGGTTGCAGCCATTTAATCGGAAAAGTCGCGGCTCGAACATCCAAGAAATGGAATCGATCGAATTCCGAAAGAGAGGGCTCTCGAAGGGCCATCCGCCCTTTTGTTCCACACGTAAACCCGATACGCTTCCAGCACGTTGAAGGCACGCCCTTCGCCCCCCGATCAGCCTATCACGAGAGGTTTTCACCATGAAGCCGTATTTTCTGTCGCTGTTCGCAGGCATCCTCGCCGGCGTCATCTACGGCGCGCTCGGCGTGAATTCGCCGGCACCGCCGATCATCGCGCTCCTCGGCCTGCTCGGCATGCTGGCCGGCGAACAGATCCTGCCGCTCGCGCGCCGGATGCTGTCCGGCTACCGGCTGAATACCGCGTGGCGCGACGCGCAATGCAGCCAGCACATGTTCGGCACGCTGCCGGGCGGCGCCGCGAACGACCGCAAGCCGTCGTGATGCACGGCTCATGAACAACGTCGAACTGTTTCATTACCTGCTGCTGTTGATCTGCGGCGCGGGCGCGCTCACGTGGCTCGCGGAGCGGATCTCGATTCCACCGGCCGTCGTGCTGCTGCTCGGCGGCTGCGTGGTGGCCGTCGCCGGCAAGCGCGTGCCCGACATGGACCCGGCGCTGCTGCTTGCGGCCGTGCTGCCGCCGCTGCTGATGTCGAGCGGGTTCTATACGGCATGGAAGGAATTCCGGCACGAGCTCGGGTCGATCGCGTCGCTCGCGCTCGGCGCGGTGGCGTTCACGACGATTGCGGTCGCGCTTGCCGTGCATGCGGTCAATCCGGCGCTGCCGTGGGCCGCGTGCTTCACGCTCGGCGCGATCGTGTCGCCGCCCGACGCGGTCGCCGCGAAGGCGATCCTGCAGCGCCATCCGCTGCCCGCCCGGCTCGTCGCGGTGCTCGAAGGCGAAAGCCTCGTCAACGATGCGTCGGGCCTGCTGCTGTATCAGATGGCCGTGTCGGCCGCGCTCGCCGTCACGATCACGACCGCGAGCGCCACCGGCCTGTTCTTCTCGCTCACGCTGATCGGCATCGCAGTCGGTCTCGCATGCGGTCATGCGATGTGCTGGGTGCTGCAGCGCCTGCGCGAGCCGATGCTCGGCATCGTCGTGACCTTCGCGATGGCGTGGGGCAGCTACGGGATCGCGGAAGCCGTGCACGGCTCGGGCGTGCTGTCGGTCGTGACGTGCGGCCTCGTGCTCGGCGTGCGCCAGCATCGCGTGTTCGACGCCGACATGCGGATCAAGGCGAAGGCGACCTGGGAAGCGATCGTGTTCGTGCTCGACGCGCTCGTGTTCATCCTGATCGGCCTCGCGCTGCACGCGATCCTCGCGCGCGTGAACCACGAAGGCGCAGTGCTGATGGCCGGCCTGCGCGTCGCGCTGCCGGCGACGGCCGCCGCGATCGCCGCGCGCGTCGTGTGGGTGTTCGTCGCGATGTGGCTGCCGGGCCGCCTGCGCGCGCCGCGCGCGTCGTGTGGGTGTTCGTCGCGATGTGGCTGCCGGGCCGCCTGCGCGCGCCGCGCGCGGGCCACGCGCCGTGGTCGTGGCGCGAGGCCGTCGTGCTCGGCTGGTCCGGCATGCGCGGCGTCGTGAGCCTCGCGGCCGCGATCGCGCTGCCGAACGACTTCCCCGGCCGCGACCTGATCCTGTTCAGCACGTTCCTGCTGATCATCGCGACGCTGGTCGTGCAAGGCGGCACGCTCGCGCCGCTGATCCGCGTGCTGAAGCTGCGCCCGGCCGCGCGCCACACGATGTCCGAGCATGCGGTGCGCGCCTACACATTCGGTGCGGCGCTCGCCGAACTCGATGCTCGCGAACAGCGCGGCTCGGGCCTCGAACGCGCATCGCTCGACCGGCTGCTGACCGAATACCGCAGCCGCGTCGCGTTCAACGAACGCGCGCACCGCGACGGCGCCGAACCGGCCGACGTGCGCGCGCGGATGCTGCGCGTCGAGCTGGAACTGGTCGGCGTGTCGCGCGACGCGCTGCTCGGCCTGCATCGCGACGGCCGGGTCGACGACGCGGTGTTGCACCGCATAGAATCCGAGCTGGATTTCGAGGAACTGCGGCTGCAGCGCCTGCTCGAACCGTAACGCCTCGCGTGCCCGGCCATGCCCGGCCGGCCCGTCTCCCCTTTCCCCACATGGAATTGCAATGAGCGAACTGTCCGTCGAAGCGAGCATCGGCTCCGTCGATTACCTGGTCCATTTCACCGACGGCGTGCATCAGTGGCGCGCCGACGAACCGGCGTCGCTCGGCGGCGGCGACACCGCACCGACGCCCGTCGCGCTGCTGCTATCGAGCCTCGGCGCCTGCACCGCGATCACGCTGAAGATGTACGCGCAACGCAAGGGCTGGCCGCTCGCCGAAGTCCACGTGAAGCTCGCGCACGAATCGGGCAGCGCGGGCAGCACGATCATGCGCCGCATCACGCTCGACGGCGACCTGACCGACGAGCAGCGCGAGCGCCTGCTGCAGATCGCGAACGCGTGTCCGGTGCACAAGATCCTCACGCACCCGATCGCGATCGATACGACCATCGCCTGACTCACCGACACCGAGAAACCCGCCATGTCCGCATCGATCAAGACCTTGCTCACGCCGCGCGAGAGCGACATCGGCAACCTCGTCGTGCGCCGCGTGCTGCCCGCGCGCGCCGCGCGCCTCGTCGGGCCGTTCATCTTCTTCGACGAAATGGGGCCGGCCGTGCTGCCGGCTGGCAGCGGGATCGACGTGTTGCCGCATCCGCACATCGGCCTCGCGACGGTCACCTACCTGTTCGACGGCACGCTGATGCATCACGACAGCCTCGGCTTCCGGCAGAAGATCGTGCCCGGCGACGTGAACTGGATGACGGCCGGGCGCGGCATCGTCCATTCGGAGCGCTCGCCCGACGAGGACCG
Organism: Burkholderia sp. RF2-non_BP3; assembly: GCF_001522185.1. Lineage (NCBI taxonomy): Bacteria > Pseudomonadati > Pseudomonadota > Betaproteobacteria > Burkholderiales > Burkholderiaceae > Burkholderia > Burkholderia sp. RF2-non_BP3. The sequence continues at coordinate 5,023 of NZ_LOSU01000031.1, forward strand.
CCCGCATGAACAGCCCGTGCACGGGATCCAGACCTGGGTCGCGCTGCCGGTCGAGCACGAGGACACCGCGCCCGCGTTCGCGCATCACGCGGCCGACACGCTGCCGTCGTTCACGCGCGACGGTGCGAGCGTGCGCGTGATCGCGGGCACCGCATTCGGGCTCACGTCGCCGGTCGCCGTGTTCTCGCCGACGCTCTACGCGTATGCGGAATTCGCCGCGGGCGCGCAACTCGCGCTCGATGCGGAACACGACGAGCGCGGCGTGTATCTCGTCGACGGCGACCTCACGATCGACGGCACGCCGCTCGCACCGACGACGATGGCCGTGCTCGAACCCGGCGCGAACGTTGCGCTCGCCAGCGGGAACGGCGCGCGCGTGATGCTGCTCGGCGGTGCGCACCTGCCGGGCGAGCGGTTCATCGAATGGAATTTCGTGTCGAGCGAGCGCGCGAAGATCGAGGCGGCCCGCGACGCGTGGGCCGCGCAGACCTTCGGCAAGGTGCCGGGCGAGGAAAACGAGTGGACGCGCCAGCCGGCGCGCCGCGCGCAGTAAGCCGGCAGCAATCGGCATCATCGATGCAACGCGGCCGGCATTTCACGCCGGCCGCGTTGCGTTTACCGCTTCAATCCCATCAGCTTCGCGAGCACCGGCCAGCGGTCCAGCGATTCGACGAACGCGCGCCGCGCCTGCTCGTCGACGTAGCGTGCCGGATCCAGCGCGGGCAAGTGCCGCGCGAGGCCGAGCACGTCGTTCGGTTGCGACAGGCGATCGTCGTCGCCTTCGCCGATGTTTACTGTTCGTCGATCCATACGCCGTCCGGAGTCTTGACCGCATAGCCGGCGCTCGTCTGCACCGTCACCGTGCCTTCGTTCTCGCCGACCATCCGCGTGCGCGGCAGGTCGGCCGCATATTGTGCAAGCGTCACGCCCGGCTTGAACGGGCTGTTCGACACGAGGTTCGACAGCAGCTGCGCGAGCGCGAGAAAGCTCGTCGGCTGGTCGATCACCGTCGTCGTGCCGTGATTGCCGGTGAAGCCGACGAGCCGCACGCCGACCGGCCCGTGGACGATGCGCGGCGTCGGAATCTCGCGCAGGCCCGCGACCTGGTTCTTGTCGCCGCGCAGCGCGGCGCCGTGCTCGGGCACGAACACGATCACCGCGCGCCGGCCCGACTGCGCGATCAGGTCGGCGAGCCGGTCGAAGTCGTTCATCAGCCTGGTCGCGCGCTGCGGATACGAATCGATGCTGGTCAGCCCACTCCCCACCACGCGGTTGCCGTCGTGCAGGCTGATCGTGTTGTAGTACAGCGCGACCGGGCCCGGCACCGACGCGCGCTGCGCGTACCAGCTCGCGAGCGTGCCGTAATCGTCCTTGATCGCCGAGCCGTCGAACGCATGCATCGCGACCGGAGCGGCGGCATTCGAGATCATCGGCGCGTCGGGCACGCCGATATTGTCGTGAATGACCTGGAGGAAATTGTCGAAGTGGCCGTCGTGGTTCAGCAGCGACTGCACCGTGTAGCCGGCGGACGCGAGTTGCGAGAACAGGTGGCACTGCTGCGGCGCCGGCTTGTACAGGTCCGCATGCGCTTCCTGCCCGCAGCTCGCGCGCAGCACGCGGATCGCGGCCGGCCCGCTGTAGCTCGCGGCCGTGCTGAAGTTGTTGAACAGGTAGTCGAAGTGATTCAGCATCGGGTGGTTGCGCACCTTCGCGGCATCGAGGTCGTCCCACGACAGCGAGCAGACGTGCAGCACGATCACGTCGAACTGCGCGGCCGGGTCGTTGCCGAGATGACCGAACGCGACCTGGCGCTGCGATTCCTGCGCGCGGAACGTCGCGAGCGCCGCGTTGTGATCCTCGGGCTGGCCGGCGCGCGCGCCCGTCGCGTCGACCTGCTGCGGCAGCGGCGCGACGACGCGCGCCATCAGCCCGTTGCCGGCCTGCCACAGCGGCATCACGATCAGCACGGCGAGCACGAAGGTCGCGACACGCACCCAGCGATTGACGACGAAATAGACGATCAGCACGCCCGCGACCGTCAGCACCAGCACGGGCGGCAACAGGCGCGGCAGCAACTCCATCCAGTAATCGAGGCGGAACGTGCCGACCTCGCGCGCCGCTTCGGCGAGGCGCGCGAGCGGCGGCGCATGCATTTCGCGCGCGAGCAGCGGCACCGCGATCGCGATCGCGACGAGCTGCCGCACGATGCGCCACGCGCGGCGCCGGATCGGCGCGCTCACCGCGAGCGCCAGCGCGAACGCGAGGTTCGCGAGCCACAGCGGCTGCAGGTGGCCGGTCGCGAACAGCGCGAACTTCAGGATGAAATACAGATTCCAGAACGTCATTTGAACCACTCCGTGATGGCCGCCGCGTCAGTCGCGCGCCCGATCGAGCTTCGGCGCCAGCATCGACTGCACGCCGCGCGCCGCGCCCTTCCACATTCGTACGTAACCGTCCAGGCCCACGCGCAGCACTTCCTTCAGCCCGCGCAGCGGCGTGTCCGCGCGCGCGCTGGCGTGCCAGTCGAGCCACGCGTCCGCGCGGCCGAACGTGCACTGCACGAGCTGGCGCTCCTGCTCGAGCGTCAGCGCCTCGAAGCTCACGCCGACGTGCGTCGGCGTCACGCGGCTCACGCGCACCGGGAACGGGAACGGCCGGTCGCCACGCGTCACGCACACCGTCAGCGTGTCGCCGACCGCGAGCGGCAGGCCCGGCACCGCTTCGAGGCCGAGGCCGCCGGTCGAGTAGTCGCTGGTGAAGCAAGCCGCCGTCGACCCGTCGGCGAGCAGCAGCGTCGCCGGCACGCGCATCGCGATCCGGTGCGTGACGCGCACCTGTTTGGTCTCGCGCGCGACGGCCAGCGCGGCGCCGAGCATCGCGAGGTTGTAGACGGTCCAGCCGAGCGTGATCAGGATCGTCGACGCCTCGTCGCCCTGATCGGCCGCGAGCCGCCACACGCCGGCCGCGATCGCGAGCACGTTCAGCGCGAACAGCACGAGGTACGGCTTCGACGTCGACCAGTCGACGTAGCCTTCGTCGATCTTGCCGCCCTTGTCGGTCACGTTGAACTTGCCGTGCTTCGGGCTGAAGAACGCGACGGTGGTCGGCAGCGCGATGTACCACGCGAGCACCGATTCATAGACCTCGGCCCAGAACGAATGGCGATAACGCCCCTGCATCCGCGAGTTCGCGACGTTCGCGAGCACCAGGTACGGGATCACGTAGCTCGCGAGCGCGATCGACGACGCATTGATGAAGTACAGGTGGAAGAACAGGTAGGCGAGCGGGATCGTCAGGAACACGAGCCGCGGGATCCCGTAGAAGAAATGCAGCATCGCATTGCCGTAGCAGATCCGCTGAATGAAGCCGAGTCCGCGCCCGAGGAACGGGTTGTCGATGCGGAAGATCTGCGCCATCCCGCGCGCCCAGCGCGTGCGCTGCTTCACGTGGCCCGCGAGGCTCTCGGTCGCGAGGCCGGCCGCCTGCACGGTCGGCAGGTAGGCCGACGTGTAGCCGCGGCGATGCAGCTTGAGCGCGGTGTGCGCGTCCTCGGTCACGGTCTCGACGGCGACGCCGCCCACCTCCTCCAGCGCGCTGCGCTTGAGCACCGCGCACGATCCGCAGAAGAACGTCGCGTTCCACAGGTCGTTGCCCGACTGCACGAGTCCGTAGAACAGGTTGCCCTCGTTCGGGATCTCGCGGAACGTGCCGAGGTTGCGCTCGAACGGATCGGGCGAGAAGAAATGGTGCGGCGTCTGCACCAGCGCGCATTTCGGATCGCGCAGGAACACGCCCATCGTCGTCTGCAGGAACGAGCGCGTCGGCACGTGATCGCAGTCGAAGATCGCGATGTATTCGCCGTGCGTCTTCGGCAGCGCGCGGTTGATGTTGCCGGCCTTCGCGTGGCGATTGTCGTCGCGCGTCAGGTAGCCGATCCCCGCTTCCCGCGCGAACGCCTCGAACTCGGGGCGGCGGCCGTCGTCGAGCAGGTACACGCGCAGCTTGGCCGACGGCCAGTCGATGCTCTGCGACGCGAACACGGTCGGCTTCACGACCGACAGCGGCTCGTTGTAGGTCGGGATATAGATGTCGACGCTCGGCCAGCTGTCGGGATCGTCGGGCAACGGCACGATCGGCCGGTCGAGCGGCCATGCGGTCTGTATGAAGCCGAGCAGCAGGATCATCCACGTGTAGGCTTCGGCACCGTACAGCAGGTAGCCGGCGAACGCCTCGACGGGGCTGCGGAAATCGAGCGTCTGGGTCGTGCGCCACCACACGTAGCGAACCGTGGCGAGCAGCGCGAGCGACGCGAGCGCGAGCGTCGGCAGATGGCCCGGCAGGCGGCGCAGCGCCAGCGCCAGCACCGCGACGATCGCGAAGAACGCGAACTGCGCGCCGGGCATCAGCGGCGACATCCCGGCCGCGGCCCACATCAGCGCACCGGCGATCAGCAGCAGCGGAGCGAGCCAGCGGTGCCGGCCGACGCCGTGCGCGCGCGCGTCGAGCCAGCCGCCCCAGCGCGCCCACGGCAGGCGCCCGAGCAGCGCGTCGAGGCGGGCGCCGAGCGCGCGCGCCGCGACGTAGACCGGCACGACGAACGTGTCGAACCATGCGAGCGGATCGCGCGCGGGCCGCTCGTCGGCCGCGCGCGGCGCGCGCACGATCGCGCGCCACAACCATTCGCGCGGGCTCAGCGGCTGCAGCACGCCCCACTCCTGCGCGAGCCACAGGAAGGCAACGCGCGCCCGGCGGCGCACGGGATCGGGCCGGCCGGGCGGCGGTGCATGGAAGAACAGCCGCACGAGCCAGTCGAGCAGCGTGCGCTGGGCCGGCAGCCCGATCCCGCGCGCGCACCAGTCGGTCGCGCGCCGGGCCGCGGCGCGCCAGCGCGACGCGAACGCGGCCTTCATCGCCGCGCTCCCGTGCGGCCGGCCGCGGCCGCCGCGAGCCACGCGTCGACCCAGTTCGCGACGCCGTTCAGGTCGTGCGACGCCTGCGAATACGGCGCGTCGTCGAAGATCCAGGTGCCGCGCGCGAGCGTCTCGGGCACGGCCGCATCGACGTGAATCCGCTGTTCGAGCATCGACGCCGGCCCCGCGACCGCGCGCAGCATCGCGAGCGCATCGCGCTGCATGTCGCGCGCCGGGTTCAGCCGGTTCACGACGATCTGCAGGTCGCCGCCGCCGGCCCGCAGCGCGTCGAGGCGCGCGGCGACCGTCGCGCACGCGGCCGGTTCGGGCGGCACGACGACGAGCGTCAGGTCGGCGCGGCGAATCGCCTGCTCGGCCTGCGGCGACGGGTAGCGCGCGGTGTCGACCAGCACGACGCCGTCCGCCGGCAGCGCGATCTCGTCGAGCGCGCGCGACAGCCAGGCCGGATCGGCCGCGAGCCGCGCATCGCAGGCGGCGGCGCCCGCTGCGTCGACCTGGCCATACGGCACGAACAGCACGCCGTCGGCATTGCGCCACGTATGCGCGTGCCATGGCGCGGCGTCGCCGGCGTCACCGAGCAGGCTGTGCGCGAGCCCGTGCTCGGCCAGCGTGTCGAGACCGAGCGTCGCGCCCATCAGGTTCTGCGCGTCGAACTCGACCGCGACGACCGGCCGGCCGCGGCGCGCGAGCAGCACCGCGAGCGCGCCGGCGAGCGTCGTGCGGCCCGCGCCGCCGGTGGTCGACGTGACGGCGATCGTCTTCATGGCGCGGCCTCGTCGGTACGGCCGGCCTCGGGCAGCAGGCGCCCGCGCAGCGCGACCGGCACGAGTTCGCACGGCACCGCGTCGCGCCGGTGCAGCCCGCGCGGCGCATGAAAACCGCGGCCGAGGCCCAGGTGCTGCGCGACGACCCACACCGGCACCGCGATCGCGATGCCGACGACGAATCCGATGACGAGTTCGGCGATCATGCGCCCTCCGGCTTGCGCAGCGGCATCGCGCTGCGGATGGCGCCGCGCGTGCGCGCGACGGGAAATTCGGCGGACGGTGCCGGCGTATCTGCGCCCGGCGTGGCGTCGCCGGCGTGCGGCGCCGCATCGGCATGCGCGTCGACCGTCCCGGCCGCTGCGACGTCGGCGTCCGGTTCGGCGCGCGGCGCGACATCCTCCGCGCGTTCGATCGGCGCGCGCGCCGCGCCGGCCGGCTTCGCCGTCGCGAACAGGTCGCTGTAGTCGGCGATCGGCGCGCGCCGGTTCTCGGTCTTCAGCGCATCGAGCTCGGTGTCGATGCTGCCCTGTCCGAGACACACGACGCGATCGGACAGCGTGTCGACCGGCACGTCGAAGATCCGCGTCAGCGCGTCGTCGGCATCGGCCGGCTCGCACGCGAACAGGAACACGTACAGGTGTCCGGCATCGGCGGTCACGACGTCGCCCGCGCGGCGCGGCCGGCAGTGCCGCAGCGCATCGACGTGCGACACGCCGGGCAGCAGCGCGATCTTCGCGAGCGTATGCGGCAACGCGAGCACGGCGCCGCGATCGAGCACCGCGCGAATCCGCAGACAGAAGGCGCCGACCGGCAGGTAGCCCAGCACCGAATCGCCGAGCGCGGCCGCGAGCGCCGCACGATAGTCGGCCGCGACGGGCCGCGCATAGAGCTGCCCGCGCAGTGCGTTCACGGCCGCGTGCACCCGCGACACCGGCAGGTCGCGCGCGACGACGCGATTCGCGCCGACGCTCAGCACCAGCATCTCGAACTGCTGGCGCAGCACCTCGCCGCGCTCGACGACGGCGATCTTCAGTGCGCCGCCGGATTGCCGGCGCAGCGTGTGAACGGCCGCGCACAGCGCCTCGAGCTGCGCGTGCGTGCGGAACGCCAGAACCGCGGTCGCGGCCTGCGCATGCGCACAGGCGGCGACGACCGCCGCGTTGTCGTCGACGATTTCCCAGCCGGCGGGTACGCGGCTCGTTTCGTCGAGCACCGCGCGGCTGACGACGACGCGATCCTCGTCGGTCGCGAGCTTCATCCGGCGCGACGGCTCGGCGGCGGCGCCGTCGACGATCGCGGCGAGCCGGCCGCTCGGCGCGAAACGCAGCGGCCGCACTTCACCGGCCGCGAGCGTGTCGCCGGCACGCCAGAAATCGACGACCCACAGCAGCTCGCCGTGCGTGCGCTGCAGCTGCGCGACGCCCGAGCACACCGCGTGAAAGCCGCTGCGCGGCGCGCGATTCGCATCGCGCACGAGCGGCGGATCGTCGGTATCGAGGTCGGCGCCGGTGCGCACGATCTCCGGATCGACCAGCAGCACCAGCGCGATCCGGTGCGTGCGGCACCAGTCGGCGAGCGCGTGTGCCTCTTCCGCGAGTGCCGCCGGATCGCCCCAGCTGAACCAGCGCTGCGCGCCTTCGATGAAATACAGCGAGCGCGCGCGAAAGCCGTAGCGCTTCATCGCGCGCAAGCCACCCGTGAGCCGTGCGAACGGACCGGGCGCCGCACGGCGCGGCGCAGCGGGTTCGCGCGCGGCATCGCCGTCGGCCGGCTCGTGCGCGGGCGGCATCGCCAGCACGTTCAGGTTGCGCGGCCAGCCGGCCGGCTGCGCGCCGCCCGCGAAACCGCGCGACGCCATCTGCGCGGCGACGCGCGCCGCGTCGCGCGCCAGCACGACCGTCACGTCGCGCGTGCGCGACTGCCGCGCGCTTTCCCACACCAGCGCGTCGCACGCCGGCGTGCCGGCAGCGGCATAGATCGCGTACAGGCCGCCCGCTTCCAGCTGCGTCCACGTATCGGGCAGGCCGTCGATCGCGAGCCGGCTCAGCGGGCCGGCGCGGCCACCGGCCGGCCCGGTGCGCAGCAGCGCGCGCAGGCGGCCCAGCAGGCCGGCGGCGCCGAGCGCGGGACGGGTTGCATCGATTTCCGTATTCACGCGCTTCCCCCCGGGTCTGCTTGCATATGGAACGCACACGCGTTGCCACGAGAACGGCCGCTCGCGAGGCGTGGGACGCCGCGAATACTGGCCGTATTCGCAAGGAGCGCAACGCGGCGAGCGGCCGTTCTCGTGGCAACCCCAAACCCAAAAGTCGTTCCAGGGGAACGCCCGAAATCGCCCGCATGGCGGCGTCGCTCGTCGCTTGTTTGGCTCGGCCAAACGGCGCTCCTCACTTCTTGCCCTGCAGGCGATTTCGGGCATTCGCATGTACGTTCCATATGCAAGCAGCCCCTAGTAATCCGAATAAAGCCGCACCGGCGTCGGCGTGACGAGCCAGCTGCGCTCCGCGCGTGCGTCGAACGCATAGCGCAGGTACACGAGCGCCGAACTCGGCGCATAGTCGTGCGACCGGTCGACGTGCAGTTGCGCGCCCACGCTCAGGTGCGGATTCACGCGATATTCGACGATGCCGTTCACGCCATACGAGAACGACACGCCGCGCGTCGAACTGCCCGCGTAGACGAGCCCCGCCGCCTCCTGCGCGGCGCGCTGGTTCGCGAAGGTCGGGTAGAACAGCGAATCCTTTTCGTAGCTGTTCGAGATCCCGGCCGTGACGGTCAGGTCCCACGACAGCGCGTCGCGCCGCCCGGCCCACTCGATCGGCACGCCGAGCGACAGGTAGCGCTGCGGGCTGTAGTAACCGCCCTGCCCGTACGTGTAGTAACGCAGGTTCTGCGCGTAGTGCCACGCGTTGCCGACGAGCCCCGTGCTCACCTTCATCGTCGCGCGTTCGTACACGGGCACCGTGAAGCCGGAGCGCAGCGTGACTTCCGCGTTGCGCTCGACGTTGCGGCCGGACAGCACGCCCGCGCCGAGTTCGGCGAACAGGTTCACGCGCCCGACGTCGACCGCCGCGCGCAGGTTCACGCCATCGCGACGCACACCGCCCCATACGGCCCCGGTCCACGGATCGCGCATCCCCGCATACGACAGCACGCTGCTCGTCTCCGGCCGGCGCGACGCGTTCACGGTGAAGCTCGCCGGCCCCGCGTCGAAGCGGTAGCGTACGCCGCCGACCAGGTAATGCACCGGGAAGCCGAGCGGCGACGTGCCGAGGTCGACGCGCCATGCGTCCGTGCGATAGCCGGCGCCGAGCGCGACGCCCGTCATCGGCTGATGCAGGTCGCCGGGCGGATGCGCGATCGACGCGGCGGCCGACGGATTCGCGGCGAACGGCGCGGGCAGCCCGATCGGCGTGTTGAGCGCCGCGTAGGTCCCGAACGTCTTCAGCGAATACGCGTTCGGGTCGCTCGTATCGAGCGTGCCGGCGTCCAGATGCACGGTGTCGAGCTGCAGGAACGCATGCCCGTCGTAGCGCACCGGCATCTGCACGTAGATCGGCACCTGCTGCGCGCGGTACGCGGAAATCCCTTCGTCGCCCGATTTGTACGCGGGCAGCCAGCCGATCTCGATCTCGGGATCGCGCCGCTGCGCAAGATCCGCGAACGCGGCCTGCGCGGGCGTGCGACCGTCGCGGCCAGGGCTCACGCCGCTCGTGCGCTCCTGCGACAGCGACAGCCGGTACAGCGATGCGGCATCGTCGTAGCGGCCCTGCGCCTCGGCCACGCGCCCCGCCGCGACCGTCACGTCGGCACGCGCCGGGTACGCGGCCTGCAGCGGGTCGATCACCTGCGCGGCTTCGTCGGGGCGGCGCAGCGCGTTCAGCCGGCGCACGACCGACAGCCGCGTATCGACGTCGTCGTCCGGCGTGCGCGCGAGCACGGCCTGCACGCGTGCGAGCGCGGCCGCGCGGTGGCCGCTGTCCTCGTCGATGCGCGCGAGCGCGAGCTGCGTATCGGCATCGTCCGGCGTGCGCGCGACGACCGGCGCGAGCGCGTCGCGTGCCGCGTCGTAACGGCCCTGCGCGCGTTCGAGGTCGGCCAGTTCGAGTGCGTAGCGCTTGTCCGCGCGGCCGGCCGGGCTCGCCCGGTCGAGCAGCGCGCGGGCGCGCGCATAGTCCCGTTGCGCGATCGCGTCGTCCGTCTGCCGCAGCACGAGCCGCAGCGACTGGTCCTCGATCCGCGCGGTCTGTGCCGGCGTCAGCGCCGGCTCGCGGCGCAGCGCGTCGAGCCACGCGGCGAGCGCGTCGTCGCGCCCCGCGCTGCCGAGCAGGTCGCCGTAGCGCAGCCGCACGTCGGGATCGGCCTCGCCCGGATGCGCGGCGATCCAGTCGCGCAACGGCGCGAGGCCGCGCTCGGGTTCGCCCGCGTCGATCCACTGCGCGCCGACCGCGGCCAGCATGTCGGGATCGTCCGGCGCGCTCGCCTGCGCATGGGCGAGCGACGCGGCGAAGGCCGCACGATCGCCACGGCCGAGCGCGCCGCGCGCGCCGGCCAGCGAACCTTCCGCGTCGAGCTTGCGTGCGAGCGCGCGCATGCCGTCCGAGCGTCGCGCATCGTCGACGCCCGCGAGCGCGGCCTGTGCGCCCGCGATGTCGTCGAGCGAGTTGCGATACAGCGCGGTCGCATAGCGCATCTCGGGCGTGTCGCTTTGCGCGAGCCCGTCGTCCATCACCGTGCGGCCGAGCTGCGGCAGCCCCATGTCGCGATACAGCCGCGCAAGCGCGAAGCGCGTCCACGGCGCATCGGGCGCCGCGCGCACCGCCGCTTCGTAGCGTTGTGCGGCCGGCCCGCGTTCGCCCTTGTCCGCCAGCGCGCGCGCCTCGCTCGCGAGCAGGTCGGCGCGCAGCCCGTCGAGCGCGTGACGATCGTCGCGGCCCGTCACGCGGCTCTGCAGCGCGTCGAGCAGCGGGCCGATGCGATCCGCGCGGCCGGTGTTCTCGTACAGCGTCGCCGTGCCGCGCACCGCCGACAGGTTCGGCGAACGTGCGGCCAGCAGTTCGCGCAGCAACGGCTCCGCGCGCGCCCAGTCGCGCTGCGCGAGCAGCGCATCGGCAAGCTGAAGCTTCGCGTCCGGGCTGTCGGGCTGCATCGCGAGCGCGGCGCGCGCCGCGCGCTCGGCATCCTGCGGCCGTCCGGCCGACGCCGCCGCGCGCCCTTGCGCGATCAGCCCCCAGAACTGCGCGGTGCGCGCGAGGCTCTGCCACTTGCCGCGCTGGTCGGTCGACAGCGCCGCGGCGCGCGTGAACAGCGCGCGCGCTTCGTCGTGCCGGCCTTCGCGCAGGCGCAGCAGGCCGAGCCCGCCGACCGCATCGGCATCACCCGCGCGCGCCTGCGCGGCGCGCGCAAGCAGCGGATCGGCGCCGCTCAGATCGCCGCGCGCGAGCGCCTGCAAGCCACGCTGTTGCGCGATGTAGCCCGGATCGCGCTCGAGCAGCCGCTGCGCGTCGCGCTGCCGGTCGAGTGCGGCGGCGCGATCGCGGAATTCGGTGTCGTCCGGGACGAGCGCGAGATAGGCACGCAACGCGTCGAGATAGGCGGGATCGGTGCCGGCGGACTGCAGCACGCGCCGCCACACGGCCATCGCTTCCGTATGGTCGGCGTCGGGCCGCTTCGCGAGCGACCACGCGATGCGATTCGCCTCCGCACGTGTGTCGTCGCGCTGGTTCAGGAGCCGCGCGAGCGCCAGCGCCGCGTTCGAATCCTGCGGGTCGGCCGTGACCGCGCGGCGCAGCGCGGCGACCGCCGGTTCGCGGCCGCCCGGCGCGTTCGCGACGATCTGGTAATACTCGGCGCCCAGCGCACCGGACGGCGCGCCGTTCGGAAACAGCGCGACGATCCGGCGGGCCGCCTCGTCGGCGCGGCCGCTGCGTGCAAGCAGGCGGATCTGCGCCATCTCGCCGCGGCCGCTCGTCGCGACGCGGTATTCGTCGGCCGCGCGGCGCGTGTCGGGCGCCGCCGGCGCGCGCGCCTGCAGGCGCGCCAGCGTGGCCTGCGCGCCTTGCGCGTCGCCGAGCCGCAGCAGCACGCGCACCTGCTCCGCGAGCAGTTCGGAATCGTCCGGCGCGATCAGGAGCCCCTTGCGCAGTGCGTCGCGCGCGAGGTCGTCGCGATGCTTGGCGCCCCACATGCGGGCGGTCGCGAGCTGACGCCGCGCGTCGGGCGACGTGGCCGAGGCCGAGGCCGGCGCCGACACGGCATTCGGCGCGACGGGTTTCGTCGCCGCGACGGCGACGGTGGCCGGCGCCGCCGCGGAGACCGACGACGCGAGCCACGCAAGCCCCGCGACACGCCGCGCGCCGTGCTTCATCGGGCCACGCATGAACGGCCCTCCCAGCGTGCATCGAGCGACCCGTCCGCGCCGAACCGGTAACGGCCCTCGCGCCAGCCGAGGCCGAACAGCGTCAGCACGCTCGTGTAATAGCCGGGTGCCGACTGGCGCGCGAGCGCGTCGACACGGGCCGCCTGCGCATCGGCGAGCGCATGCTGGCCGCGCGCGTCGAGGAACGGCACGGCCGCCGCCGAGAAGCCGCCGTTGCCGTCGTTCGGCCCCGCGACGCCGGTCGTCGTATCGACCTTCTCCGGCGGCGCGCCATGCGCGGCGATGTAATCGGCGAACGGTGCGAAGCGCGCGAGCAGCGGCGCGGCGAGCGGATCGGCGCGATCGAGCATGCCGGCCCACAAATACACGCGTATCGCGTTGTACGCGCTTTCCGCGTGGGTCTGCGGATCGGGCGCGAAGCCGGCGCCGGCGCGATACAACGCCCAGTCCGGCGCAAAGCCTTTGGGCGCGGTGTCGAGCAGCACGCGGCCGGTGCTGGCCGCGAGCGCGGCCCAGCGGCGATCGTCCGGCAGCCGCGCGGCGAGCCCGCGGATCACCTGCGGCGGCGAATAGCTCGGGTTCACGCGCCATCGGCCGTCGGCCAGCCTGAATCCGGTCGGCCCGGGCAGCAGCGTGAGGCCGAGGCCCGGCACGCTGGCCGTCTCGTCGTCGAGCACGCGCTTCGCGAGCAGCGCGCCGCGCGCCGTATAGCTGCGCTCGTGCCACAGCCGTCCGGCTTCGACGAGCGTGTACGCGATCCACAGGTCGGCATCGGACGCCGCGTTCGCGTCGAGCACGCGCCACGCGCCGTCCGGCGCGCGGCCCCACAGCCACGCCGGCAGACGGGCGCTCAGGTCGCCCTGCGCGAGGTTGTTCTCGGTCCATGCGAGGATCGTGTCGAACGTGCGCCGGTCGTTCGCGACGAGCGCGAAGAACAGTCCATACGCCTGCCCCTCCGATACCGTGCGCGAATCCGTCGAGCCGACGTCGATCACCCGGCCGTCGGCCGACACGAAATCGCGCTTGAACGCGTCCCAGCGCGGCCACGCCGCGCCGCACCGCACGTCGGCCGCGCCGCCTTGCGCGGCCTGCGCGCGCCCGGCGGCGCCGGGCGCCGCGCACACGGCCGCGACGGCCAGCACGAGCGTCGTGCCGACCCGCCGCGCCGGCTGCGCTGCCCGTCGCCGTGCAAATGCCCACGCCATCCGTTACATCCCCCGTCGGCGCGCGGCGATTCTCTGCAGCACGCTGAACACGCCGAGCGCGAGCAGCAGCCCCGCGACGACGCCGACCACGCCGAGCACCACCGGGTGCCGCGCCGCTTGCGTCCAGACGCGCGCGTACCACGGCACGAAGCCGACCACGTACGGCTCGCCGACGCGCAGGCTGTCGACCTGCCCCGGCCGCACCAGCGCGAGGTCGCCCTGCAGCTGCGACACGAGGCCCGGCTTCTCGAACACGTCGAGCAGATCGGCCAGACGCGTCTGGTCGGTCGCCGTCAGCGCCACGACGCTGCGGCCATGGCTGCCCGGCAGCTCGAACCCGGCCAGCGCCGCGAGCGAGCCCGTCTGTTCGATATGCGCGCCGCCGTCGGCCATGCCGACGCCGTTGCGCCAGCGCTCCTTCACCGAGAACGCGACACGCGTCGCGCCCGTGCCGGCCTGCTGGTCGATCGACAGCGGCAACGCCGCGCGCCAGTGCGACAGCAGCGGCGACGCGGGCGAGCCGTCGATCACGAGCAGGTCCTTGCGGCCCGCGAGCGCGGCGACGTCGCCGGGCCGCGCGACCTGCACGCGCAGCGCCGGGAAGCCGGTCCACTGCCCCATGTGGCCGAGCATCGTCAGGTAGGCTTCCAGCTCCTGCGGCGACGGCCGGTCCGGCATCACGACCGCCGTCTGCGACAGGTCGGCGAAGCGCGTGAACGGGAAACCGCTGTTCGCGAAGAACGCGAGGTTCGGCAGTTGCGCGTAATGGACGAAGTGCGAGAAGTCGATCGTCGAATCCGGATCGATCGCCGCGCGCTGCGGCTCGGTCGCGGTGCTCGAGCAGAGCCCCGTCCTCTGCGAATCGAGCGTGAAGCGGAACTGCAGCTGGTTGCCGCTGCCGACGCGGAACGCCGGAATGTCGACATCGCTCGTCACGCGCCCTTCCGGCACCGACAGCAGCGGCAGCTGCATGCGCCCGCGCGCGTCTTCCGCATGGGTCGGCCCGAGCCGGTACGACTTCACGAGCTGTTCGTTGATCTCGACGGCGAGCGTCGAGTTGTCCTGCACGGTCGGCGCGGTGTAGCGATAGCGCAGCGTGATCGGCACGCCCGAGCCGTTCCACGAATGCAGATCGGCCGGCACGCGCAGGTTCAGCCGGATCGCGTCGGGCGACGTGCCGCGCACTTCGAGTTCGCGCGGATCCGACACCAATTCTCGGAACGTGATCGGCCGGTTCACCGGCAGCCAGCGCGGTGCGTCGTACGGCTTGCGCGGCGCGCCGAGATCCACGTGCGCGACCGTCGCCGCCGGGCCCGACAGCGCCGCGCGGCCGAGCACGAGCGCCGCGACCGCGTCGTCGACCTCGGCAGCCGTGCGGCCCGTCACGACCAGCAGCTTGCGGCCCGGCGCGGCCGGGTTGTCGGCGACGGCGAGCAGCGGGCCGTTGACCGACGGCAGTGCGAGGCCGGCCGGCAAGGTCGCGGCCGTGCCGACCACCACCGCCTGGTCGTCGGCCGGGAGCGTCGCCGCAACCGGGAAGCGCGCCTGCCGGTAGTCGGCCAGCGCGCCGAACCACGACGCGAGCACGCCGGCGCTGCGCAGCGTCGCCGAGTCGGGCGACGCCGGCAGCACGAACGGCAGCCGCAGGAGCCCGTTGTCGCGCCGGTCGAAGAACGGCGCGGGCAGCAGCGCGAGATCGTTCGGCAGGCGCACCGGCGACTCATCGAGGATCAGTTCGCTCGTCGGGCTCACGTCGGCCCACAGCGCCGAGCTCGACGGGTCCTCGCAGTGGTCGAGCGTGTAATGCGCGATCAGGCGCAGGCCGATCTGGTTGAAATCGGAGAAGTAGCGCGGATCGATCGGGATGTCCTGCGTGACCGTGCGGCCCGCGCGGGTCGCGTCGAACGGGACGGTCGCGACCACCTCGCCGTTCATCGAGACCTTCAGGTGCGACATCGGGAAGACCAGCGCCGGCGAATACGCGTAGGTCAGGCGCAGCCGCGCGCCGGTGACCACGCGGTCGAGCCGCACGCCCGCATTGATCGTGCGCGCGTCGTCGGCGCCGCGCAGGTGGACCGGGTCGAACGCGCCGAGCGACGCGAACGGCAGGTGCACGGTCGTCGCGGGCTGGCCGGCGGCGCTCAGCGCGGCCGCGCCGCTGGCGGGCGCCGTCACGGCCGGACTGCCGGCGGACGCCGAAGCGGCCGCGGCCGGCATGTGCGCGGCCGACAGCGCGGCCGCATGGAACGCGCCGAACGTGGCGAGCGACAGGACGAACAGCGACGCGGCCGGCTTCATGCGCGGCCCCGCTTCGTCAAGATCGTCCGGTCATCAAGCGCGCCGCAACCGACGCGCGCAAAGCAGCTATGCCCGTGAGTGCACATCCCCACTGCTTCCCCTCAAAGTCTGGCCTGAATGCATTTATCGAAACGACGCGGCGAATCATTTTGCTGCCGATTCGTCGGACAGCGCGCACCGGGCACCGGCGCTCGCACATTCGTCACACTATCTCAAAATCAAGACAAAACTCGCCCTGATTCGTGCTGACGAAGCGAAAAACAACTCAATCCGGTCGGAAATGCTGCGCGTCGCGATGGAATGGCAAGAGTTACACCGTTGCTGCCGGCCGGACCGCCCGGCATACTGCCGGCGCTGCTGAACCGGCGGTCCGGCGCCCCGGGAAACCGGCCGGATGCCGGCGGCGGCCCGTTGCGGGCCGCCCGGAACGCGCTGCCGCGTGAGCGGCGCGTATGCTACCGCAAGCCCGGGCCGCGTGCTTGGCTTTCTTCATGGAAAACTGACTTGGATCAAATCGTCGACACCGCTACCCCGTCCTCCGACACGCTGCTGCGCATCATCGCCGCGCAGACCGAGATCGCGAAACTCGGCCTCGACCTCGGCAGCGTGATGGCTTACGTGACCGAGCAGGTGCCGCAGCTCACGGGCGCGAGCGGCGCGGCGGTCGAATTCGCCGAAGGCGACGACATGGTGTACCGCGCCGCGTCGGGCTCCGCCGCCGGGATGCTCGGGCTGCGGCTGCGCCGCTCGGGCAGCCTGTCCGGCCTGTGCGTGACGCGCGGCGAACTGCTGCACTGCAAGGATTCGGAATCCGACCCGCGCGTCGACCGCGATGCGTGCCGCCGGGTCGGGCTGCGCTCGATGCTGGTGATGCCGCTCACCCACGCGGACACGACGGTCGGCGTGCTGAAGGTGATGTCGCCGGACATCGACGGTTTTTCGGCCGCCGATGCCGGGACGCTGCGGCTCACGGCCGACCTGATCGCCGCCGCGATGTTCCACGCGGCGCGCAACGAGGCCAACGAGTTGTACCTGCGCGCGACGCACGACGCGCTCACCGGCCTGCCGAACCGCGCGCTGTTCTACGATCGCCTGCGCCAGTCGATGCATACGGCGCTGCGCGCGAACGGCCGGCTCGGCATCCTGAACATCGACATGGACGGGCTCAAGCCGATCAACGACGGCTACGGCCACCGCGCGGGCGACGCCGCGCTGCGCGAGATCGCCGCGCGGATGCAGCGCGCCGTGCGGCGCTCGGATACGGTCGCGCGCGTGGGCGGCGACGAGTTCGCGGTGATCCTGCCGAACATCGGCAGCCGCGACGACGTCGATGCGCAACGCGCACGGCTCGCCCGGCAGGTCGGCGAGCCGTTCGAATTCGAAGGACATCCGCTGCGGCTCGGCGTCAGTGTCGGCGTCGCGATGCTGCCTGACGACGGCACCGACATGAACGCGCTGATCGAACGTGCGGACCAGGCGATGTACGCGGTGAAGCGCACGCGGACGCAGCGTGCGGCGCACGCGTAACCCGCCTGACCGGCCCGGGCCGCGGCCGTCCGGGCCGGTTACGGATGGTTAGCCGACCCGCACCGCCGCGATTGCAAAACCGACCACGATCCACTGCACGATCGCGACCAGCATACCGGCACGGCACAACCCGACCGCACCGCGCACACGCGCGTCGAGCGCGCGTCCGGCCTTGCCTGCGTCAATCCAGCCGAGGTCGGCAAGCGCGCGATCGAGCGCGGCCAGCCCGTCGTCGGCCGACGCATCGCCCGATGCCGTGCGCGCGAGCGCGGCGAACAGCCGCTGGTCGATCTCGATGCGCACCGCGTACCACAGCGCGGCAATCCCCGACCCGGTGCTGATCACGGCCAGCAACACACGCGCGATCGTCGCCGGCGGCCAGCCCGCCGCGATCCACCAGCCCGCGCCGGCCGCGGCCAGCGCGGCCGCGATCGCCCACGCGCCGGCGTCGAGCGCCCCGCGCGCGGCGGCGATCCGGAACGGTGCGGACGGGTCGCGCATCACGCCGCTCCCGTCACGCGGCGACGGTCGATCCAGTCCTGCAGCACGGCCGCGCCGTCGTCCGACCATACCGCGCGCGGCCGCATCGCCCGTACCGCGGCAAGCGCGTCGCGCGCGTCGCCGAGCCCCCGCCGCGCGGCGAGCCAGGCAGCCGCGCACAGCACGCTGCGCCCGTAGCCGAGCGCACAGCAGATCAGCACGTCGCGCCCGTCGGCGTGCAGGCGTTCGAGCGCCGCGACGGCCGCCGCGAGCTGCGCCGCGGTGGGCGCGACGAGGTCGAGCTGCGGCACCGACGCATACGCGAGCGACGCGTCGGCCGCGGCCCAGCGCGGCATCTCGGCCGTCAGGTCGACGAGCGCGGTGAAGCCGTGGCGTCGCAGGTCGCGCGTGGTCGGCGTGCGGCCGATCGACACGCGCTCGTCGATCCGCGCCGGCGCCGGATGCCGGAACGTCCACACCCGCGAGTTGACGAACGCGCCGGCGATCGTCGGTGCGAGCAGCCAGCGGATGAACACCGGGAAACGGCCCGCGTCGTCCTTCTGGAACGCACCGGGCGCGCCGCGCCGGTAGATCCACGCGACGCACGCCAGCGCCAGCGCGGCCCACCCGGCCGCCAACGCCCAGCCCGGCGCGCGCGACACGCAGCCAAGCGCCACCAGCGCGACCAGCGCCGCGCCGAACGCATAGCGCCGGGCGAGCGCGCGGCCGCCGGCGGACGGCGAGCCGGTCGCGCCCGGCAGTCGCCCCGCGGCGTCACGCAACGGAAACAGGAACAGCGCCAGACAGCCGACGGCCGCACCGGTCGGCACGTCGATCGCATGATGCTGATAGGTTGTCAGCACCGATACGCCGATCGCCGCGAACCACGGATGCAGCACGAGCCGAGCGACCGCGCCGCGCAACTGCTTCGCATAGACGGCCCACAGCACGACGAGCAGGCCGATGTGCAGCGACGGCGCCTGGTTGAACGGCTTGTCGAACCCCATCAGCAGCGTGAACAGCGCGCCGGCCACGCCGCCCGCGTCGGGCCGCTCGAAGCCGAAGCGCAGCGGCCACGCGACGAAGCACGCGACCGACACCAGCTGCACGGTCAACAGCCGCTTCACGTGATCGAGCAGATCGTCGCGGCGGGTCCAGAAGAAGAACGACAGCGCGTACAGCAGGTCGATCGACCAATACGGCACGATGGTCCATGGCACGAACGGAATCGCATGTTCCCAGCCGAACGCGAAGGTCGGCACCACGGCCCGGCGCGCGGCGAGCCAGTTCGCGAAACCGTACGAGGAAAAGAACACCGCGCCCATCGCCGCGAGCCAGCCGACGCACAGCGCGAACGACGCGTCGTGCGCGCCGGCCGCCGACTCGGCGAGACCGTCTCCCGCGCCCGCGCCGCCGCCGAGCGCGCTCATGACGCGTCGACCCGCTGCGCGAGACTGACCGTGAAGATGCCCATCTCGTCGATGCGCTGGTCGAGCTTGCGAAAGCCCGCGCGCGCGACGAGTTCGTCCATCTCGGCCTGCGAGCGGCGGCGCATCACCCAGGTCGCGTCGCCGCGATGATTGTTCAGCGCGCGTGCGATGAATTCGAGCTGCGGATGCCACGGCTGCCCGGTATAGACGAGATAGCCGCCGGGCGGCACCGCCTGCGCGAGCCCGCGCAGCGAACGTTCGATCAGCGCGTTTTCGCCGAACAGTTCATACAGCCCCGACACGATCGCCAGCGTCGGACGCGGCTCGAGCGTCGCGAGCGACGCCTCGTCGAACGCGTCGCCGCGCTCGAAGCGCGCGATCGGCTCGAGACCGCGCTGCGCGATCAGCACACGCCCGGCCTCGACGTTCGGCGGGCTGTAGTCGCGCAGCGTGATGTCGTCGGGCGCCGCGCCGTCGCGTTCGGCGGCCGTCGCGATCGCGTCGAGCACGTAGCGGCCGTGCCCGGCCGCGATGTCGACGATCCGCACCGGTTCGCCGTGGCCGCGCAGCCGGCCGATCGCCGCACCGATCAGTTCCTGCAGATGCACCTTGCGCTGACGGATGCCGACCCAACCCGGCGAATCGAGATAGGTGCGGTCGATCAGTGCGCCGACGCCGAGCCGGCCCTGCGCGCGGTTGCGGTACACGTAGTCGAGCGTCGAACCCGAATCGAAGCCGAGCCGCAGCCCGAGCGCGATGCCGTCCGACAGCGCGCCGCCGGCCTTCAGACCCGCCCGCGTGATCGCCCAGTACGCCCGTGCGAACGGGTTCGCGGGCGGGCGGCCGAGCGCCGCGTATTCGTCGTGGAATGCGCCGCGCCGGTCGGCGTCGGCCAGCGACACGCGCGGGCTCGGCGTATCGAACTCGCGCAGCACGAACGCGCGCAGCGGTGCGAGCGCCCGTGCGCGGTCGCGCTCGCCGAGCGTGTCGTGATAGAAGCCGGGCAGCACGATGCGCTCCTTGCGCGCGGCGCCGAGCCGCTCGAAGAAGCGGTCCTGCGGGCCGCGATGCACGACCCAGTCGGCGCCCGAGATCAGCAGCTGTGTCGGCACGGTGATCGCGGCCGCATCGGCGACGATCCGCTTCGCGGTGTCGTGCAGGTCGAGCAGCATGTTCACGGCGATCGGCCGCGTGATCAGCGGATCGGCCGCATAGCTGGCGATGCGTTCGGGATCGTGCGTGAGGAATTTCGGTTTCACGTAGCTGTTCACGTAGAACAGCCCGCGCAGCTTGTGCATCAGCCGCAGCCCCGGCCGCGCGAACGGTACGTAAAGCTTGATGTGGAACGCCGGCGACGCGACCACGAGGCAGCGGATCGGCGGCGCGTAGTCGTGTACCCAGGTGGCGGCGAGCACCGCGCCGACGCTCTGGCCGACCACGGCCATGTCCTCGATCGCGATGCCGTGCGTGTCGCGGATATGCTCGACGAAGGTTTGCAAGTCGCGCACCGACGCGGCCGCGCTCGGGCTGTAGCCGCGCGCGCCGGGCGAGCGGCCGTGTCCGCGCGCATCCCACGCGAAGAACGCGAAGTCCGGCAGGTCGAGCTCGTCGACGAGGTGCGCGACGCGCGCCGAATGTTCGTGGCCGCGATGCAGCAGCACGATCGCGCCGCGGCAGCGCGGGCCCGTCGCGGGCCAGTGGCGATAGAACAGCGTTTCGCCGTCGTGCGTGATGAAGTCGGCCTCGCGGGCCGTGCGTGCGTTCATGCGATCTCTCTCGTTTCGTTATTCGAATCATGCGGCGCCGCCCTCCGGCGCCGGTCCCACTACGGCCGTCAGCCGCCCGCTTCGGCGATCCCGGCCTGCACGCGCCGCACCACCGTCACGATCGACAGCACGATCAGCACGCGCCACAGCCATGCGGCGACGCTGCCGACCGGCAGACCGAAGCCGATCCACAGCGCGAACGCACCGAGCGCGAGCGCGCGGTCGCTCTTGCCGAACGGGCCGTCGTAGCGGCGCGTCGCGCCGGCGAGCGGGCCGATCAGCCCCGCGCATTCGACGATGACCGCCGTCAGCGCGAACAGCCAGACGTCCGCCGCGGCGAACGCCGAAATCGCGAGGAACGGCAGCACGAGCGCGACGTCGGACACGACGTCGCCAAGCTCGTTCAGGTACGCGCCGAGCGTGCTCTTCTGCCCGTGCTCGCGGGCGAGCATGCCGTCGATCGCGTTGAGCGCCATCCGCACGAACAGCCAGATCGGAATCAGCAGGAACAGCACGCGGGCGAACACGCCAAGCCCCGCGAGCGCGCCGACGACGATCGAACCGCCGGCCGCGAACAGCGTGACCTGGTTGGCGGTGACGCCGCGTTCGGCAAGCGAATCCGCGAACGGACGCAGACGATTCTGGAATTTCGGTTTGAGTGCGTAGAGGCTCATCGTTTTATTGATTCTTCACGTTCGGACACGTTTGCCGCTGCCCTGCCCCGGGCAGCACGCCCGTCGGCGTCGGCTTTCGACAGGTGGTCGTCATCGTCGCCGAGCGGCCCCGACGCGTCAAGCCGCGCGCCGTACCGGCCGCGCCGGGCAATCTGGTGTTTTCGACGGAAACTCGCGATAATCCGCTGGCCCACGAGCGCAGCAATTCATTCGAACTGTGACCGGGCGCTCGTGCAACAGCCGATTATCACGCCGTCGAACGGCGAATTCGCCGCGACGCAACACCCGCCGGCGCATCGTCCGATTATCGCGGCCCTGCGACAGGCAGCCACGAATTTGAAAAAACTTGAACAATGGCCGTCCGGCGCGCATCCTGCCGCGCCGGCATTCCGGGATTCCGCCCGCCGCCCATGCGCGGCCGCGCGGGCATGCATGCAGGAGGCGCCGCGCCGATGAACATCCTGAACGTCTGGCAGCGCGATTTCCTGCTGTCGATCGTGCGGCTCGTCGCCGGTGCGTATCCGGTCTGGCATCAGGCGCCGCCTTCCCCGACGCAGAAGATCTACTTCTCGAACCATACGAGCCACATCGACACGCTCGCGATCCTCGCCGCGCTGCCGCGCGACGTGCGCGCGGTCGTGCGGCCCGTCGCCGCGCGCGACTACTGGGACAGCAGCAACGTGAAGCGCCACATCGCGCAGAAGCTGCTGAACGTCGTGCTGATCGACCGTCACCGCGAAAGCGGCGGCGACCCGTTGGACCCGGTGCGCGACGCACTGCGGCAAGGCCACTCGATCATCATCTTTCCGGAAGGCACGCGCGGCGCCGAAGTCTTGCCGCAGCCGTTCAAGAGCGGCCTGTTCCATCTCGCGACCGAGTTTCCGGAGGTCGCGCTCGCGCCGGTCTATCTCGAGAACCTGCAGCGCATCATGCCGAAGGGCGCGATCTGGCCCGTGCCGCTGATCTGCAAGGTGCACTTCGGCGCGAACGATGCGCTCGGTGCCGGCGAAGACAAGCCGACCTTCCTCGCCCGCATGCGCGACGCGATCGTCGCGCTCGCGCCGCCGCAGCGGCCGGCCGGCTGAACGCGGCGCCCTCCTCTCCCTTTTCCGGACCTCTCCATGCGAACTCTCTTCTGGGAACTGGTCGCCGGCGTCACCGGCGTGCTGGTGCTCGCGACCGTGATCGGCGCGATCCTCGGCGCGCGCAGCGGCGGCACCAGCGCAACCATCGTCAACCTGAACCAGCGCATCCGCGCGTGGTGGGCGATGATCGCGATCATGGTCATCGCGATCAGCCTCGGCAACAACGTCACGTATCTGGTGTTCGCGCTGCTGTCGTACCTGACGCTGCGCGAATTCATCACGCTCACGCCGACGACCCCAAGCGACCACACGACGCTCTTCATCGCGTTCTTCATCGCGATTCCGGTGCAGTACCTGCTGCTCGGGATCAACTGGTACGGGATGTATTCGATCTTCGTGCCGGTGCACCTGTTCTTCGCGATGTCGCTGGTGTCGGCGCTCACGCAGGACACGCGCGAATTCCTGAGCCGCAACGCGAAGATCAACTGGGCGCTGATGGTCTGCGTGTACGGGTTGAGCCATGCGCCGGCCGTGCTGATCCTCGACATCCCGCGCTACGCCGGGCAGAACGCGCTGCTGCTGTTCTTCTTCCTGTTCGTCGTGCAGATCAGCGACGTGCTGCAGTACGTGGTCGGCAAGCTGTGCGGGCGCCGCAAGATCGCGCCGCGCCTGTCGCCGTCGAAGACGGTCGAGGGCTTCGTCGGCGGCGGTCTGCTCGCGACGCTGTGCGGCGCGTCGCTGTATCGCGTAACGCCGTTCAGCTTCGGCGCGGCGTTCGGGATCTCGCTCGCGATCGTGATCGCGGGCTTCGTCGGCGGCCTGGTGCTGTCGGCCGTGAAGCGCTCGCTCGGCACCAAGGACTGGGGCTCGATGATCGCGGGCCACGGCGGGATGCTCGATCGCGTCGATTCGATCTGCTTCGCGGCGCCGGTGTTCTTCCACCTCGTACGCTACGTGTACGTGTAATACCGGGACGGCGGGACGGCGCGACGCCGTCCGGTCCCGATTACCGCACGCTCGATCTGACGCACAACGCCGTCGACGACGGCGGCTCGACAGATCCTGGTTGTCGATTCGCCGAACCCGCAAATCGTCACGCCGGGTCGGGCAAGTCGATCGCCAGCAACGCCGAGCTGACCGACTTGCCGTGCGCGTCGAGCGCGAGCGACCGCGTGACGCCGCCGCCGAGCGCATCGCGCAGCACGAAGTTGAACGCGGCAAGCGCCGGCAGCTCGTAGCGCACCACATCGCCGTGCACGATGCCCGCAAGCCATGCCTTCACCGCCGGCGCATCGAGATGCGCGCGCAGGTGTTCGTAGTGACGCGGATCGCGGCAGATGACCGACACGTTCAGCGTATTGCCCTTGTCGCCGGTGCGCGCATGCGCCAGTTCACGCAGTTGCATCATGCCTCCACGAATGAAAACGACGGCGTTACGTCCGCGCGCGGCAGCAGCACCGACTGCACCGCGATCACCTCGCGCGTCGACTTGAACGCGCCGCCGCCGCCGGCCGGGCCGTTCGTATAAAGCGTCTCGACTTCGTTGCCGATCCGCGCGGCCTCGGCGGCGCTCGCCGCACGGCCGGCCACGCGCACGCGGACTTCGGCCGGCTCGCCGCGCACGGCAGGCGTCGCGTCGCCGTACAGCGAATTCACGCCGATCAGGTCGAAGCGCAGTTCGGTCGCGGCCACGCCGGTCAGCGCGAGCCGCTCGCGGACGATGTCGAGCGCGAGCCGCGCGCGCGCCAGCGCGCCCGGCCCACCGTACGAGATCTGCCCTTCGCCGATATGACCGTCGACGTACGCGACCGACACCTTCAGCGTGTCGGTGCGCGCGCTGCCGCGCCCGCCCGTCACGCGCACGCGGTCCGGCGCCTCCTCCGCGACGGCCACGCGCGTGAAATCCGCGACGACGTCGGGCTGCAGGTAGCGCGCCGGGTCGTGAATCTCGTACAGCAGCTGCTCCTTGCAGGTCGCCGCGCTCACGCGGCCGCCCGCGTGCGGCACCTTGGTGATCACGACCGAGCCGTCGGCCGCGACCTCGCCGATCGGGAATCCGAGCCGCGCGAGATTCGGCACGTCCTTGTAGCCGGGGTCGGCGAAATAGCCGCCCGTCACCTGCCCCGCGCATTCGAGCAGATGGCCGACGACCGTCGCGGCCCCGAGCGTGTCCCAGTCGTCCATTCGCCAGCCGAACGCGTGGATCAGCGGCGCGGCGAACAGCGACGGATCGGCGACGCGCCCGGTCAGCACGACGTCCGCGCCGGCCGCGAGCGCGTCGACGATCGGCGCGGCGCCGAGATACGCGTTCGCGGACACGATGCGGTCGCGATACGCGGCGACCTCGTCGCCCGACTCCTCGAAACGGAACGCGCCGCGCAGCACGACGTCGAGCACGTCGTCGCCTTCGACCGCCGCGACCTTCAGCCCCGCGAGGCCGAGCGACTGCGCGATCCGCGCGGTGCGCCGCGCGGCCGCGCGCGGGTTCGCCGCGCCCATGTTCGACACGATCCGCACGCCCCTGGCCGCGGCCACCGGCAGCACGGCATGCATGCGCGCGTCGAGCAGCGGATCGTAGCCGAGCGACGGATCCTTGCGCCGTGCCTGCTGCGCGATCGCGATCGTGCGCTCGGCCAGGCATTCGAAGACGAGATAGTCGAGCTGCCCGTGCTCGGCCAGTTCGATCGCGGGCTCGATCCGGTCGCCCGAATAGCCGGCGCCCGCGCCGATGCGTACGCGCCGTTCGTGTGATGGCTTTGCTGTCATGTCGATACCGTGGTCCGGCGCTCGCGCGCCGGGAAAAATCAGAAAACGCCCAGCACGACGCACGCGATCGTCATCACGATCGAGGCGCCGAACAGCAGCGGGAACGTGAATTTCTGGTGCTCGGCCAGCTCGATCCCGCACAGGCCGACGACGAGGAACGTCGCGGGCGTCAGCGGGCTGACCGGAAACCCGGTCGTCATCTGGCCGAGCAGCGCGGCCTGCCCCACGTGCACGGCAGGCACGCCGAGCTGGCCGGCCACTTCCGCGATCACCGGCAGCACGCCGAAGTAGAACGAATCGGGATCGAACAGCATGCTGAGCGGCATCGACGCGAGGCCGAGCGCGACCGGGATGTGGCCGGCCATCGACGGCGGCACGAAGCCGACCGCCGCCTGCGCCATCGCCTTCAGCATCCCGCTGCCCTGCATGATGCCGGTGAACACGCCGGCCGCGAGCAGGATGCCGGCCATCATCAGCGCCGCGCGCGCATGCGCGTCGATGCGCTTTCTCTGCATGTCGACGTCCGGGTAGTTCACCATCAGCGCGACGCACAGGCCCACCATGAACATGATCGCCGGCGGGATCTTCTCGCCCATCACGACCATCGTGCCGAGCACGACGAGCGTCAGCACCAGGTTGAACCAGAACAGATGCGGCCGGCGCAGCGCCTGCTCGTCGGGCGTCAGCTCGCGTGTCGGCAGCGGAATCGACGCATCGTCGCGCGACAGGCCGAGCCGCTTCTCCTCGCGCCGCCCGAGCCAGTACGCGACGCCGAACACGAACACCAGCCCGATCGCCTGCACCGGAATCAGCGGATTGAACAGCGCCGACACCGGCAGGTGCAGCGACGCCGACGCGCGGATCATCGGCCCCGTCCACGGCAGGAAGTTGATCCCCGCCGCCATCGACACGGCGGCGGCCAGCACGCGCCGGTCCATCTTCAGGCGGTCGTACAGCGGCAGCACCGCGGGAATCGTCACGAGAAAGCAGACCGCGCCCGAGCCGTCGAGATGGATCAGCAGCGCGAGCAGCGTCGTGCCCATCACGATCCGCGTGGGCCGCGTGCCGACCGCGCGCAGGATGCGGTCGATGATCGGATCGAGCATGCCGGCATCGGTGATCGTCCCGAAATAGAGGATCGCGAATACGAACATCCCGACCACGGGCGCGAGGCCCTTCAGCCCGTCGATCACGAATTTGCTGGTATGCAGCCCGAAGCCGCCGATGAGCGACGCCGCGATCGGCACGATGATCAGCGCCACGAGCGGCGACATGCGTCTGGACAGAATCGCGGCCAGCAGCACGACGATCGTGCCCAGCCCGAGTAACGGCAGCATCGGTGTCTCCTACCTTGTCTTTTATTGGAGACGAGCGTAAGGTCGGCGCAGCGATAGCACAATTGAAATGATTTGATCGCAGCAATCACGAACCGTTATGGATCTGAACCTTCGCGACATTCGCGCGTTCGTCACCGTCGCGCACGCCGGCAACTTCACGCGCGCCGCCGCGCGGCTGCATCTGTCGCAGCCGGCGCTGACCGTGCAGATCCGGCGGCTCGAGGAAATCGTCGGCGCGCGGCTGTTCGACCGCAACAGCCGCAGCGTCGCGCTCACGCAGACCGGGCGCGAACTGCTGCCGCTGCTGCAGCGCTCGCTCGACGACATGGAGCGCGTGCTGCGCGATGCGCGTGCGCTCGGCGAAGGCGCGAGCGGCACAGTGCGGCTCGCGTGCCTGCCGACGTTTGCGTCGAGCATGCTGCCGGAACTGATCCAGTCGTTCCGGCGCGACGTGCCGCGCGCGGCCTTCGACATTCGCGACGGCGTCGCGAGCCTCGTCACCGCGCTGGTGCGCAACGAGGAAGCCGATCTCGGGCTGACCGGCGGCGATGCGTTCGACGCGTCGCTGGACGTGCTGTACGCGGGCGCCGACCGGCTCGTCGCCGTGTGCCCGAAGGATCATCCGCTCGCGCGCAAGCGGCGCGTGCGCACCGCGGATGTCGCCGCCGTGCCGCTCGTGCTGACCGCGCAGGGCACGAGCGTGCGCAGCGTCGTCGATGCCGCGCTGGAGGCAGCCGGCTGCACGCCCGACATCGCGTGCGAACCGACCTACATGATGACGGCCGTCGCGATGGTGCGCGGCGGCCTCGGCGTGACGATCCTGCCGGCGACCGCGCGCGAGGTGCGCGCCGAGCCCGACCTCGTCGCGAAGCCGATCGACGACCCCGCGTTCGTGCGGCCGATCGCGCTCGTCGCGAAGCGCGGGCGCACGCTGTCGCGCGTTGCGCAGGCGTTCGCCGACGCGATGCTGCCGGAATTGAAAAAGCGCGCGTGAGCCGCGCGCCCTCGACGACGGCCGGCCGCCGGCCGAACGCTTATTGCGGGTCCGGCTGGCCCGGATCGACGTGCAGCGATTCGCCGATCGCATAGAAGTTGCCGCCCGCGATGTAGTGCAGGCTGCGCAGCGCCGGATCGGCCGATTCGAAATACCAGTGGCCGTCGCGAAACACGCGTGTGTCGGACCACGCGCCGACCACCTCGCCGATGAACAGGTCGTAGGTCTGCTGGTTGTGCGGCTCGGGAATCAGCTTGCATGCGAGCCAGCCCGAACAGCCGGCGACGAACGGCAGGTCGTGGCCTTCGACGTCGAACAGCGCGACGCCCGCCTCGCGCAGCTTGTCCGGCCGCTCCGCGAGACTGTGGCTGCCGACCGCATGCGTGAGCTGCAACTGCGCGGCCGTCGGCACCTGGATGACGAAGGCGCCGCTGCGCTCGACGAGCTCGCGCGTCTTGGCCGACTTGTCGAGCACGACCGTCAGCTTCGGCGGCAGGAAGTCGAGCGCGCAGGCCCACGCGGCGGCCATCACGTTGTCGACGCCGTCGTGACGGGCCGACACGAGCACGGTCGGGCCGTGGTTGAGAAGACGGTAGGCTTTCTTCAGCTCCACCGGAGCGATGTGACTGTCCATGCGGGTTCCCTGATGAGCGGCACGGCGCGTGCCGGCCGAAGGCCGCATTCTCGCACCCTGAGCCAATCGCCGCAGACGGCGAACGCGAGCGCCCAATAACACACCGGGCCCGCATCGCGCGCTTCAATTCATTAAATAATCAATTGATGAATCGACGACGAATGCGTCGCCATCGAAATTCGCCTGAAAATCGTGCGGAATTATCACGAATCCGGCAATACGCCGATCGCTCCATCCTGAAATTCAAATCGATTGATGCACGATTCTCAATAATGCGAATCTCTCAATGGACCTTGCCGCAGCATGCACCTGTCTGCTTTAGGTCACATCGGAGAATTTCGTTTTTGCCGTTCGTCGGCGGCTCGGTAGTCTCCTGCCAATCCGCTTCAAGAAAGCAAGTCAATCGCCAGGAGATGAAATGAAACGCACGACCTTCTCGCTGATTTCGCTCGCATCGTTCGCGGCAATGCCCGCCGCGCATGCGCAGTCGAGCGTCACGCTGTATGGCGTGATCGACACGTCGATCACGTACGTGAATCACGCGCAGGGCAAGGACAATGCCTGGATGCTCGGCAACAGCAGCGCGGGCAATCTCGCCGGCAGCCGCTGGGGCGTGAAGGGTACCGAGGATCTCGGCGGCGGGCTGAAGGCGCTGTTCCAGCTCGAGAACGGCTTCGACCCGAGCAGCGGCCGGCAGGGCCAGGGCGGCCGCCTGTTCGGCCGGCAGGCGTTCGTCGGCCTGACGAGCGACCGCTACGGCACGCTCACGTTCGGCCGCCAGTACGATCCGCTCGTCGACCTCGTGCAGGGCATCACCGCCGACAACTATCTCGGCAGCGTGTTCGCGACACCGGGCGACGTCGACAACTACGACAACAGCTTCCGCGTCGACAACGCGGTGAAGTACACGTCGGCCGTGTATTCGGGCCTGCAGTTCTCGGCGATGTACTCGTTCGGCGGCATTGCCGGCAGCACCGGCGCCGCGCAGTCGTATTCGGCCGCCGTGTCGTACAACAACGGCCCGTTCAGCGTCGCGGGCGGCTATTTCCACGCGACCAACAGCCCCGCGTCGAACGGGCTGCGCAACGGCTGGACCAGCTCGTCGGACGGCACCTTCGACGGCCCGATCAACACCGGCTATGCGAGCGCGCACTCGATCGGCATCGCCCGCATCGCGGGCCAGTACGTCGCCGGCCCGTTCACGTTCGGCCTCGGCTACAGCAACGCGCAGTACCGCCGCGACGCAAGCTCGGTGTTCAACTCGAACGAGCACTACAACACCGGCCAGGGCTTCGTGAACTACCAGGCGACCAATGCGCTGCTCGTCGGCGTCGGCTACAGCTATACGCGCTCGGGCGGCGATACGTCGGCGACCTATCACCAGGTGTCGGCCGGCGCGGACTACAACCTGTCGAAGCGCACCGACGTGTACCTGACCGCCGCGTATCAGCACGCGAGCGGCCGGACGGGCGACGGCAACGGCGGGTCGATGGCCGCGCAGGCGTCGATCGGTTCGTACGGCTATGCCGGCACGAGCTCGCAGACGATGGTCAACCTCGGCCTGCGTCACCGCTTCTGATCGACGACGGCCGGCCGCGCGCGGCATGGCGCGGCCGGACGCTCGGTACCGGATTCGGGAATCGGGGATTCATCGACACGGCGGCTGCGGCCGCCGTCGTCGTTTCCACGGCCCGCGCACCGCCGGATGCGCCGCGCGTCATTCCGTTTCGCCGTGCCATTCACGGCCGCCTTCGCGGCGCATCTGACGCGCCGCGTCAGTATTGCGACCGCACCCGCCTGCCGGCAGGCGGGAGATTGCAGTCTTTTTTACCGATTCCGTCCTGTCGCGAGTCGATGCGGCGACAACGACAATGCGCGACACATGCGCCGGCAAATGCAAAGGAAAGTTTGACGCGAGCCATTTGACTGCGCGCTATGGCACACTTCGCGTCTGCGTAATTTTCCTTGCACCGGGCGGTCGGATTCCGCCCCATCCTGCCATGCCGCGTCAGACTGCCCGTTCGATGAACCACGCCACGCCGAAGATCGCCGCGACGATCGCGCTGTCGTGCGCGCTGCACGGATTCGCGCGGGCCGACTGCCTCGACGACGCGGCCACGTTCCAGAAGGTGAGCGTGAGCCTGCTGCGCGGCATCGCGCAGGTCGAATCGGGAATGAACCCGAACGCCGTCAACACCAACACGAACGGCACCGTCGACATCGGGCTGATGCAGATCAACAGCACCTGGCTGCCGACGCTCGCGCGCGAAGGCATCTCGCGCGAAAGCCTGTTCGACGCGTGCACCAACGCGTACGTCGGCGCGTGGATCCTGTCGCAGAACATCCGCCAGCTCGGCGCCAACTGGAACGCGATCGGCGCGTACAACTCCGCGTCGCCCGACAAGCGCCTCGCGTATGCGCGCAAGGTCTATGATGCAATCCGGACCATGCCGGATTCGCCGGATACTCCCATGCCCATCCTGCCACCCTCTTTCACGCCGCCGCAGCAGGTGCAGGCGTACAACCCGTTCGCAAGCCTGAGCGTGTCGGCGCCGCCGGCCGCGCGTGCCCGCACGCTCGCGCCGGCCGCCCCGCCGCCGCAGCCGCAAGGCGGCCCCGCCGGCCCGGCCGGCACGTACAACTTCGGCTGGACGGTCACGGGTGCCGACCAGGCCAAGCCGACCCAGGTGTTCGACGACGGCGCGCGAATCTACGTGCAATTCAGCGACATGAAGCACGTGCCGGCGATCTTCACCGAGACGTCGTCGGGCCGCGTGCTGATGTCGTGGGAGCTGCAGTTCCCGTATGCCGTTCTGACGCGTCCCGCGCAAACGTTAATCTTCCAGCTCGGGCCGTTCGAGGCGCGCGCGCAGCGCGGCGCGGCGGGGGCGATCTCGCAGGCAGGCACGGGGACGGCAGCGGGCACGCAGCGTTCGGGCGCGGCGGCAACGGCCGCCACGTCGCCGACGGCGAAGCACGCTGCCGATGCGTCGGCCAAGCGCACCGCGTCGTCCGATGCACTTTGGTATATCGATACGGCATCGACGTCGGGTTCGCCAGCGACCTCGAGTACGGCAAATACCTCGACGACATCGACCACGTCGCAAACGCCCGCGACCTGGCCCACCGCAGTGACGTCGAACACGCCGCCCCCCGTCGCGACACCTCAGGCGCCGGCCGCGACGAAGCCGGCTGCGCGCGTCAGCACCGACGCGCTCTGGTATCTCTCGAAGTAACGCACGCGCCGGCCCGCCGCGTCACCCGCGCCGCACCCAGATCACCTTGCCGTCGCGAATGCCGAGGTCGCGGCGCTCCTGGCGATAGTCCATCGTGCCCGGCAACGACTGGCCGTCGCGCTCGAGCACGCGCCACAGGCAGCCGTCGAGCAGCGTGGCCGCCTCGGTCTCGGTCTTGCCGATCAGCGCATCGTCCGGTGCGGCGTCCGCCTTGCATGCGTTCACGGCGCCCGACGGAGCCGGGTTCATCACCGCGCCGCCGGCGGTGGCGTTGGGGTGTTTCGTGTTCATGTCCGCACATCCTGCAAAGGTTGCGCTCGCAACGAGTGCCACGAGCATCGCGATCGATTTCTTCATCGGTTTCTCCCTGAAGTGCCCCGGCCGTTCATGCGACGCATGACGTGAGCCGCCGGGCATTGCGTGCGTCATCGACTCCGCGCGCGGCACGAGCCGCATCCCGGCGGATGCGGGCCGGCGAACGGCGGCACTGCGCGACGCGGTCAAGCCACTTCGCCTTGCCTGTGTCGCGGGCCCGGCGTCGCGCCGGACCCGCGTGCATGTTACCGCACGCGATCCGCAGCAACCGTGACCGCGGCGCCGGCATCCCGCATGCGCGACGCGGGCCGGCGTCCCGTTCAGAACTTGTACGTCGCGCCGGCCATCCCGTAGTAATTGCTGCGCGTCTGCACGATCGGGCTGTCGCCATAACGCCCGAGCAGGCGCGTGAAGCCGCCGGTCGCACGCACCGACCAGTGCCGCGACACGTCCCAGTTCCACGCGAGCGACAGCGTCGCGCTGTCGACCCCGCCGCTCGTCGAATACGGCCTGAACCCGCTCGCCAGCGACTGCGCGTCGGTCACGCCGTAGAACGTCTGCATGTAGCGTCCCGTGCCGGCGTGCACGCTGCCCGTCGCGACGAACGAATGCCGTCCGGTCTCGAACAAGGGCACCGCGAGATCGACATGGCCGGACAAGCCGCGCGACGTATGCGTGACAGGCGCGTCGACCGCGATACTCAGTTCGCCGCCATCCAGCAGCTTCACGCCGGCGCGCAAGCCGACGAGCACCGATCCCGGAACCCGGCCCATACCCTTCAGGTGGTCCGAGCCCGGCAGGCCGAAGCGGTTTTCGTCGGCACGGCCCGCGTCGTAGCCCACCGCCGCCGATACGAACGCGCCGTGCGGCAGGTTCAGGCGATAGCCGGCGCCGGCGCTGGTGTCGATGAAGAAGCCATTGCCGAACATCGCGGAAAACGACGGTCCGACGACCGCGCGATACTGGTTACTCCCCTGGTAGCGCGGTGCGAAGCCGCCACCGAGCGATATCGCGTACTGGTTTTCGGCGTGAGCCATGGCGGCAAGCGTGAGACCGGCAAGCGGCATGCAATAGCGCAAGGAGCGGAGGGATGGGCGCACGATATCTGGACAAGAGTGAAGGAGCTCGAAGTCTAGGTTCGGCCGTTCGGCACGACTGTCCGGAATCTGCGGAAAATGTGTGCTCAATTGTGTTCGAGTGTTCCCGATTGTCGTGCGTCGCACCGAGCCTTCGGAACGGCGGATAGAATTCGCGTGGCGCGCGCCGTGCCGCCTGCAGCGCGACGGACGACGCGTGCATTTCGAGGAGACCCATGAACGACAATCCGCTCAAACATCGCGTGCTGCTGATCGAGGATGACGACCGCCTCGCGCGTCTCGTGCGCGAATACCTCGACGGCTACGAGTTCGAGGTGACGGTCGTGCGCCGAGGCGATCTCGCGGTCGCCGCGGTACGCGAACACCGGCCCGCGCTCGTGATACTCGACCTGATGCTGCCGCATCTCGACGGGATGGAAGTCTGCCGGCGCATGCGCGCGTTCACCAACGTTCCCGTGCTGATCCTTACCGCGCGCGCCGACGTCTACGACCAGGTCGCCGGTCTCGAAATCGGCGCCGACGACTACGTGACGAAGCCGATCGAGCCGCGTGTGCTCGTGGCGCGTGCCCGCGCACTGTTGCGTCGCGCGCAGCCCGCGGCATCGGCCCCGCACGCCGACATGCCGGCGCACGAGCTCGTGTTCGGCGAACTGGCGATTTCACCGCCGAACCGCACCGTCACGTGGCGCGGCGAACTCGTCGACCTGAAAACCACCGAGTTCAATCTGCTGCTGATCCTCGCCCGCTCGGCCGGCACGGTGCTCAGTCGCGACGCAATCCTGAAGCAGCTGCGCGGGATCGAATTCGACGGAATCGACCGCTCGGTCGACTCGGGCATCTCGAAGCTGCGTCGACGCTTCGAGGACGCTTCGTCGGAGCCGCAACGGATCAAGACGATCTGGGGCCGCGGCTACCTCTTCAGCCCTTCTGCGTGGGATGACTGAATGCTGCGCTCGTTGATCAAGCTCTACCTCATCGTGATCCTGTGCTGTGCCGCAGCGATCGTATTCATTCAATGGTCGTTCAACCGAATTTTCTACGAACGGGTTGCACAGGCGCAGCGCAACGCGCTGACCACTTACGCGTTCGTGCTGAATGACTACCTCGAACGTCATCCGGGCGGGAAGCGCTCGCTCGCGCTGCGCGAACTCGCGCAGCACGGCAACGAGCGATTCGGTTTCGTGACGATGGCCTACGCCCGTGCCCAACTGAGCGGCGCGCCGCTGCGCGATCTGGACGCCGGCCGGATTGCGATCAGTTACGACCGCAGGAACTACTACATGCCGCTCGCTGACGGCTCGGTCCTGCACGCCCGCCCCATCGCACCGGCCGACCTCGACATCCAGATCTACGCATACGGGATGACCGCACTCGCGGCACTGTTCGCCGTCGCGCTGTGGATCTCGTATCACTGGCGAGACCTGCGCAAGCTGCAGGCCGCCGCGCATGCGTTCGGCGCGGGCAACCTGTCGACTCGCGTGAAGCTGTCCGGGCGATCGAACATCTACGAGCTGTCGCAGCAGTTCAACGACATGGCCGAGCGGATCGAGGCGTCGATCAAGCAGCAGCGCGAAATGATGCACGGCATCTCTCACGAGCTGAAAACGCCGCTCGCCCGCCTCGAATTCGGCCTCGCGCTGCTCGCCGACTCCGACGACAGCGGCCGGATGCGCGAACGCCGCGACGAACTGCGACGCGACGTGCGCGAACTCGACGATCTCGTGACCGAACTGCTGACGATCGGGCGGCTCGAACAAGGCGCAAGCGAGCTCGCGCCGATGGAGGTCGTCGTCGATGCGCTGATCGACAGCGTGGCCGGCAACGTCGCGAACGACGTCGCCGACCGCGGCCTCACGCTCGGCGTGTCGACGACCGGCGCCCCTGCCACGCACGTGTGCGATCCGAAGCTCGTCGCACGCGCGCTGCTGAACCTGATCCGCAACGGCGCACGTTACGCGTCGCGCACGGTCCTGCTGTCCGCGACGCACGATGCGACCGGCGCGCTGGTGCTGAGCGTCGACGACGACGGCCCCGGCATTCCGGTCGCCGAACGCGCGCGCGTGTTCGAACCGTTCCAGCGGCTCGACTCGAGCCGCGACCGGCAGACCGGCGGGTTCGGGCTCGGGCTTGCGATCGTGCGACGCGTCGCGCTCGTGCACGGCGGCGACGTGCGGCTCGAGGATTCGCCGCTCGGCGGCGCACGCTTCGTGATTTCGCTGCCGCCGCGGGCGTTGCCGGACTTCCTCGGCGACGCACCGGAGAGCACGGCACGCGGCCAGGCCCACCCCGCATCGTCGAGTTCACTGCGTTGATGAATGCGGGCGGGGCGTCGCCGCCCCCCTCACCCGCCGGCCCTGAACGCCGGCAGCTGCTGCCCGAGCCGTGCGCCCATTTCCGCGCCGAGCGCCTGCAGCGCATTGAACGGACGGATCATCACTTCGAATTCGACGATCCTTCCGTCGGCGTCGAAGCGGATCATGTCGATCCCCTTCAGCCGCTTGTCGCCGACCGTCGCGCTGAATTCCAGCACGACGCTCGTGCCGTCGTCGTCGGCGAACGCGCGGTGATATTCGAAGTTCTCGAGAATCGTGAGCACCGTGCGCAGCGCGAGCAACAGCGCGGGCGCCGGCCCGTACGGCTTGAACGCCATCGGCGAACGGAACACGGCGTCCGGATGGACGATCGTGTCGAGCTCGCTGAAATCCTTGCGGGCGAGCATCGCGTGCCACGCAGCAAGCGAGGTCGCGACGGCGGGTTGCAGATTCGACAGGGGTTGCATGGTCAGCGACTCCGGTAACGTCACACGAAAGAACCTTGATCGAAGGCGGCGCCCGGTCGGGCCGCCGCCGCGTGAATCGGCACCGGCATAATCACGCGTCCGGCAGGATCACGACCTTGCCCTTGACCTGCCGGTTCGCCATGCGCGCAATTGCGTCGGCCGCACCCGCGAGCGGCACGCGCTCGGTGATCGCGGGCCGCACCTTGCCGGCCGCGAACCATTGCGCGAGCTGGCGCATGTTCGCCGCGTGCTGCGCGGGGTCGCGCCGCACCGCGTCGCCCCAGAACACGCCCAGGATGTCGCGTTCCTTGAGCAGTGCAAGGTTCAGCGCGATCTTCGGAATTTCGCCGGCGGCGAAACCGACCACGAGGAACCGGCCGCGCCAGGCGGTCGCGCGCAGCGCGGCTTCGCTGTACGCGCCGCCGACCGGATCGTAGACGACGTCCGCGCCGCGTCCGCCGGTCAGTTCGTCGACGCGGCGCCGCAGGTCCTCGGTCGCATAGTCGATCGTATCGTCGGCGCCGGCTTCGCGGCACAGCGCCAGCTTGTCCGCGCTCGACGCGGCCGCGATCACGCGCGCCCCCAGCGCCTTCGCGATCTCGATCGCGGCGAGCCCGACACCGCCGGCCGCGCCCAGCACCAGCAGCGTCTCGCCCTGCTGCAGGCGCGCGCGCTGCTGCAGCGCATGCAGCGACGTGCCGTAGGCCAGCACGAGCGCCGCGCCCTGCTCGAACGTCATCCCCGGCGGCAGCGCGGCGATCTGGTGCACGTCGGCCACGCACTGCTCGGCGAAGCCGCCGTGGCCGGTGAACGCGACCACCTCGTCGCCCGGCCGCCAGGCGCTCACGCCGTCGCCGACCGCGTCGATCACGCCGGCGAATTCGGCGCCGGGCGAGAACGGCAATGCCGGCTTCACCTGATACAGGCCCTGGACGGTCAGCGCATCGGGGAAATTGAGCGACGCCGCCTTCACGCGGATCCGCACCTGACCGGCTGCCGGTTCGGGAATCGCGACGTCCTCGATACGCAAGCGGTCGATCGGGCCGAATGCGGTACACAACAGGGCTTTCATGCTCTCCATCCTCCTTGCGCGACATCGCCGCGCATCGATACGGCAGCGGGACGCGCCCGCGAGCGGCGCGAACAGGTCGGCAACAAATGCTGGCGGGAAATTTAGCACGGTCGTTCGGAAGCGACAATGGCGGGGCGCCCCGACGGCGAACCGGGGCGATGGCGGCAGGCGAAGGTGAAGATGGGGTCGATACCGGCACGCGACGCGCCCGGCTCACGCGTGCGGCGGCTAACCCGCGTCGTCGTCGGCCAGCGTGCCGAGCGGCACGAAAACGTAACCCTTCCCGCGCACGGTGCGGATATAGCGATAATCGCCGACCGCCTGCTCGACCAGGCTGCGCAGCCGGAAGATCAGCACGTCGAGCCCGCGCTCGGAGCGTCCGGCCACGCTCAGTCCCAGCAGCGCGAGAATCTCCGCGCGCGACAGGACGCGCATCGGCTGCGAGATGAACAGTTCGAGCAGCGCGAATTCACTCGCACGCAACCCGAGGTCGGCTCCCGCGCGCGTCGCGCGCCGCGTGACGAAATTCACCTCGATGTCGCCGAATGCATAGGATTCGGGTTTCCCGCGCCCGCGTCCCGGCTCCGGGCGGCTCGACGCGTACCGACGGATCGCGCTGCGCACGCGTGCGATCAGTTCCATCGGCTCGAACGGCTCGACGACATAGTCGTCCGCGCCGAGCTCGAGCGCGACGACCTTGTCGACCACTTGCGCATCGCGGCTGATCACGATCACCGGCATGTCGTGACCGGCGCGCCGCAGCGCACCGAGCGCCATGTGCGACGTCGTGGCCGGCCGTTCGACCCGCAATACGATCAGGGTGGGCGGTGCCGCGGTCACCTGCCCCGGCAGCAGCGACACGTCGTCGAGCGCCGACGTATCGATCTGGCAGCCGCGCAGGAGCGCGCGAATCATGTCGCGCATCCGCGGATCGGGCTCTACGACGAGAACTTGGGTGGTCATCGACTATCGTCCGGCACGACGGCCCGCTTGGCGCATCGCGACATCACGTCGACCTGCCGTCCGACCGGAACGCCCCGGCACGGTTCGTTCGAACCCGCGAGGGTATGGCGCCGGCGACTACACATGCATGCAGCAATCGAGACTCGTCAGGAAATAGCTCAGGCTCTTGCGGATCGACGTCTCGACGTCCCGCACGTCGCGAGCCGCGGGCGACTGCCCGAGCAGCGTCGCGACGATATCCAGCGCTTCCCACGGATGCCGGTCGTCGTAATCGGCATGCAGCTTGAGCCAGCGCATCGCGCGATGCCGCACGGCCGGATCGAACTGCTGTTCGTACGGCGATGCGCACAGCAACGCACTCCACTCGCCGGTCACGCCTTCGATCGCATAGTTGGTCGCGGCGATGCTCGGCGCGAGCGCGTCGGTGCTGCCGCTCTTCCAGCACCAGTGGCTCAGCGCGAATCCGGCGAGCGGCGCGTCGCCGCGCAGCAGCATGTCGATCGTGACCCCCGATTCCGCGGCCCAGTTGGCCCAGTGATCGACGTGATTCTGCTCGACGCGGATATTGCGGATCAGATAGCGCCGCGCCTTCTCGTCGCCGCGCGACCGAAAGGCGGCGGTCTTCAGCAGGTTCATCGCCATGTATTCCGGAAACTGGCTGACCACCGCCCAGCCGGTCACGAAGAATGCGCGCAGTTGCGACGCGCGCAGCGTCCCGCCGCTCATCGCCGCGAACACCGGATGCGCGCGGACGCGCGCCTTCAGCTCGTCGGTCGCGCCGACCACGTCGCGCAGCCAGGCCGGATAGCTCGCCAGGTCCATCAGGTCGCCGGTCAGTTCAAATGGAGCACTCATGCGTTGGTTCCTCGCTTGTTCAATGGAATCCCCCTTCCTGCCAGGGCGCGGGGCGGCTGAAGTAATAGCCCTGGCAATAGTCGACGCCCAGCGCGCGAAGCATTTCGGCCGTCGCCGTGTCCTCGACATGCTCGGCGACGGTGCGGTACTGCATCACGTGCGCGATGTCGTTGATCGCGGACGCGATGCCGCGCTTGATGCTGTCGGACGTCATGGTCGACACGAGGCCGCCGTCGATCTTCAGGTAATCGACCGGCAACTGGCGCAGATACGAAAACGACGACATGCCGGCGCCGAAGTCGTCGAGCGCGAAGCGGCAACCGAGGTCGCGCAGCTCGCACATGAAACGCGACGCGACCTCCAGGTTGCGGACCGCGCTCGTCTCGGTGATTTCGAAACACAGCAGCGACGGATCGAGCCCCGACGCCGACAGCTCGGCGATCACGAACTCCACGAAGCGCTCGTCGGTGATCGACATCGCCGACAGGTTCACGTTGTATTCGACGTACTGGCGCTGTTCGAGCCGCGCGAGGCGACGGATCACGGTGCGCACGACCCAGCGGTCGATCATCGTCATGTGGCCGTAGCGCTCGGCGGCCGGCAGGAAGACCGGCGAGATCAGCTTGCCGTCGGCGTCCGGGATGCGCAGCAGGATCTCCGCGCGCTCCTGCGCGCCGAGCGCCGGCTGGATCGGCACGATACGTTGCGCATACAACTGGAACGAATTCGTTTCGAGCGCCGTCTTCACGCGCCGGCTCCACTGCATGTGATACGCCTGGCGGCCCGAGTTCATGTCGCGCGCATCCGCGACGTGCACGCGGTTGCGGCCGCGATCCTTCGCGACGTAGCACGCGATGTCGGCCATCTGCATCGCCTTCTCGACGCTCTCGGGCCGGCAGGCGAGATCGAGCACGCCGATGCTCACGCTGATCTTGAACGGCTCGCCTTCCCACTGGAACGTGAAGTCCTCGAGACATGCCCGGATGCGCTCCGCCTTGCCGCCGTCCGGCGGGCCGTTGCGGGCGGCCGGCAGCAGGATGCCGAATTCGTCGCCGCCCAGCCGGCCGAACACGTCGTCGTCGTCGAGACAGCGCGCGAACACCGCCGTCGCGTCGCGCAGCAGCGCATCGCCGGCCGCGTGCCCGCACACGTCGTTGACTTCCTTGAAGCCGTCGAGGTCGAGCACCAGCAACACCCCGCCACCGCGCTGCGCCAGCGCGTCGCCCAGGCGCCGCTCGAACGCCGTGCGGTTGATGAGGCCGGTCAGCGCATCGTGCGACGCCTGCCAGGTCAGCTTCTCGATCAACTGGTATTCGCGCGTCATGTCGCGCAGGATCAGCACGTAGCCGACGCAGCGGCCGGCGGCGTTGTCCATCTTCGACAGCGACGCGCGCACCGACACCGCCGAGCCGCACACGCGGATCAGATCGAGATCGCGGGTGAAGGTATGGTCGCCGCTGTTGCTGAGCGACGCGAGCAGCTTGATCGACATGCCGGTCGACGTGTCGATCAGGTCCAGCACGTCGTTGATCGGCTTGCCGACGCACAGCCGCGACGACGCGCCGAGCAGCTGCTCGGCCGCCGGATTGACGGTCTCGATGCTGCGCGTGAGGCCGATCGTGACGATCGCATCGGCGACCGAGCGCAGCGCGGCTTCGGCGAACGCCTGGCTGCGGTCGAGTTCGGTCTGCATCGACACCTGCTGGCGTTGCGCGCGGCTCGCCCATCGCACCGACAGCAGGATGATCAGCAGCGACGCCACGACGTACGACAGGAACAATTGAATGACGGCCGAGCGGAATTCGGCGCTCAGCTCGGCGGAGAAGCGCTTCGGCAGTGGTTCGATGTGCGAATTGAGATCCCAGATCGCGCGGTTCAGGCGGCTCGTGCGCCGGACGTCGTCCGCGTGCACGGACTCGCGCAGTGCGTTGGCGATCGCGCGCAGGTCGACCAGTTGCCGGTCCGCGTCCTCCCAGTATTGCAACGCGGCGTTCAGGCGTGCGAAGCTGCTCAGGATCGGATAAAACCACACCACCGCCGCCGCATCGACGGGATTGATCCCCGCCTCGATCAGCGCCCGGCGCGCCACGCCGTGGTCCGGCGGCACGCTCGTCATCGCGCGGCGCGCGACGCCCAGGAACGCGAGGGTTCGGTCGACCGTCCGGTAATCGTCGAACAATTTCTCGTCGCCGGTCTGCCCGTAGCGGCTCAGCAGGATGATTTCGTCCTTCTGCGCCTTCGACCAGCTGCTTTCGCCACCGACGTACACGCGCAACGACATGATCACGATCAGGCTGACGGCGACGAACCCGGCCAGCGCGCCGATCACGACGACGATCGGCAGAATGCCGAGCGCCGGACTCCATGGCCACACGTGAAACGAGCTGCGCTGACTCTGGAGCTTCGAAATGTTTTCCATACCTGAATGACTGCTTTTCTGATTCTTCTCGATACACCGGCCTGCCGCGTCGATGCGCGTCCTGCGTTCAGGACTCCCCCCTTCCATGCTCGCGACGCGCTGGCGCTCATGCAGGCGCGCCGGCACGACGCGCCGGCGACTAGGTCGTCCGGATACGTCGCGACAACCCGGCACCCGCATCCGTACCCGCATCGATCGCGAGGATGCGGCGCGTTTCGTCGCGGATGACCCGATGGCAGTCGCAGCCCTGCCGTTCGAGACCGCCGAGATCCGTCAGCACGACGGCACCGCGATGCTGATGGATCAGGCCGAGTTCGTGGAGCTGCCGCGTGGTATCGGTGACGGTCTCGCGACGCACGCCCAGCATCTGGCCCAGCATGCCGTGCGTGACCGGGATCTCGATGCTGCGCGAGCGCTCGTAGGCGATCAGCAGCCAGCGGCTCAGTTGATGACGCATCACGTGATGGCGGCTGCAGAACATGACCTGCGACGCCTGGGACAGCACCAGCTGCATCCGCACGAAGACCTGCCGCCGGATCGCCGCCGATGCGTCGCACGCGTCGGCGAAACGGTGCGCATACAGCCGATACGCGAACCCGCCGCGATAGACGACGACGCGGCGCTGCATCGCGCTGCCGATGACGTCGTCGCACACGAGGCCTTCGCGGCCGATTTCCGTCACGCCGAGCGTCGTCTTGCCGCCCGCCGTGTATTGCAGGGAAAATCCCGCGGTCACCGGAAAATAGACGGCCTCCAGATCGTCGCCGGCATCGCACAGCACCTGGCCGGTCTTGAGATTCGAAAGCATCAAATGAGGCGCCAATTCCGAACGGCTGATTCCGTCGAGCGCAGACAGGAAATGATTGGCACCAAGTGCATGCGGCAACTCGATGACGTTGTTGGCCTGATCTCTCACGGCGCACCTCGTACGTTGTATCCCTGCCCCTCGGCCACCGAACCTTTCTGCTGTTTTCACCGCACCGGTTTAACGGTTTTTTCCGCCTTATCATCGCGGTGACATTGAGCAAAAAGGTATCACGCAGCCCAGCCGTACGCGACACTCCGCTTTCGTTACATGAAGTAATTTGACAGTTCGGTTCGCCATCCGAAGATACTTGCACCGTCAATCGAAAATCCACGATTT
Source organism: Burkholderia sp. RF2-non_BP3 (assembly GCF_001522185.1). Classification (NCBI taxonomy): domain Bacteria; kingdom Pseudomonadati; phylum Pseudomonadota; class Betaproteobacteria; order Burkholderiales; family Burkholderiaceae; genus Burkholderia; species Burkholderia sp. RF2-non_BP3. The sequence continues at coordinate 47,176 of NZ_LOSU01000031.1, forward strand.
AAACTTGTTGCATATAAGGCGGATTGTTCGATGGATTATCGGAAATGACGGGAGAATGCCAATACGGGGTAATGCGATTTACTCCGAAAATTAAAATCATTCTCGAATCGAAAAGAATGCGGGAAACGTGGGCTACCGCACACTTTCCGCTCGACATGTTTGGAAGCCGTGGTGGCGCGCACTCGGAAACCGGTGCTAACGCGCCGATGCCGCTGCCCTGCCCGCGTCGAGCGACGCGGCCCGCGATGCATCCGACGGATCCGGGAAATTGCGCTGCCGCAATTGGGCGATCTGCGCATCGCGCACGTCGGGCGCAAGCTGCTGCGCGTCGAGCCGGTCGCGTTCGGCCGCATAGTCGCGATAGCGTGCCCGCCACGCGTCGTCGTCCTGCTGCATCCGCACGACGCGCGCGGCGACATTGGCACCGAGCTGCGCGCGCAGCGCATCGGGCGTCGCGCGCTGGCCGTCGAGCCTCGCAACCGTTGCAATCGCGTCGCGCTGTCGCGCCGCGCGCTCGCGTGCGTCGCGCTCGCCGGGCGGCAGCGCCTGGTCGAGCGCGGCGAGGCGCGCGCGCTTTTGCGCATCGCCGAGCGTCGGATCGCGCGCGATCCTGATCCGGTCGAGGTCGTCGCCCTGCCGCCGGACATCCGCGTCGAAGAACGGCGTGCTCCAGTCGCCGAGCCAGTGGCGCGCGAGTGCCGCGCGCCGCTCGAGCTCGCCCGCGATCGCGTCCGGATCGAGACCGGCGCCGGCCTGCATCGCGCCCGGATGCGTATCGAACGCGGCGAGGCACGCGCGATAGCGCGGCCACACGTCGAGCGCGTCGCGGCGGGCCGCCGCACCGATCGGTTGCGCGTCGATCTCGCGCGCGACCAGCGCATCGAGCGCCATGGGCGTCAGGTCATGCTGCGCAAGCAAAAAGTAATCGAAGAATTCCCGCACGGCGCGCACTTTCGCGAGGTGCCCGTCCGGCGCGACCGGCAGACTCGGTGCACGCGAGCCTGCAAGCGATGCAGGCAACGCGACATCGGATGCGGCAAGCATCGGCTGCGCCGCCGCACCGCGCGGCGCGGCACGACCGGGCGGCGGCGCAGCCGCGACGGCCGGCGACGCAGCCTGACGGCCGAACACGTGCCACGCGGCAGCCACGGCGATCGCCCCGGTCGCGCCGTACAACACGGCGCGGGACAGCGCGGTCCGGACGTTCATCGCTCAGACGCCCCGCAGCTTCAGCCGGTTCGCCTGCACGCGCAGCGCGGCGACCGGGTCTTCCGCATACGCGCCGCGAATGCCGAGCAACTGATTGATCGCGTCGAAGTGATTCCAGCGATAGCGCGTCGAGATCACCGTGCCGAACAGCGAACTGCAGGTCGACGTGAAACCGTCGTTCGGGCCCGCACCGGCCAGCGCCATGATGTTGCCGGCCGTCAGGAACACGAGCGTCGACGGATCCAGCACGTTCGCCGGATCGATGACCGGAATCACGCTGGTGTCGACCGCGCCGGTCACGATGCCGAGCAGCGACACCGGCTGATACGCGGCCCCGCTCCACGAGTACAGCAGATGCACGTTGCCGCCGATCGTCTCGACCGGTGCGCCGGTACCGCATGCGCCGGCGCCGAGCCCCGGGCTCGGAAACAGCTGGTTGAACCGCGCGGCATAGGTCGTGCTCAGTGCGTCGAGCGCGGCGATGGCGTCCTGATTGGTGTTGTGCGTGTTGCTGGTGAGGATCCCGAACAGGTTCAGCAACGCGCCGAACACCGGCGTCGACAAGCCGGTCGGGTCCAGCTTCAGCGCGCCCAGCACGAAGTCGGCGAACTGCGAGCCGCGATGCGGCGTCGCGATCGTCGTGACCGACGCGACGAGCGCGGGTGCGACCGACGCCACGTAGCGCGACGTCAACCCGCCCTGGCTGTGGCCGATCAGGTTCACCTTGACCGCACCCGTCACCGCGAGCACTTGCTTCACGTAGGCCAGCAACTGCTCGCCGCGCCCGTTCGGGCCGAGGTCGCTCTGGAAGCCGGAGAGGTCGGCGACGTAGACGGTCGCGCCATGCCGCTGAAGATCGGCCTGGATGCCGTACCAGTACGGCAGGATGCCGAAATAATCGTCCGTTCCAGTCAGCCCGTGCACGAGGATGATCGGATAACGGGTCGCCGCGTAGTCGTCGACCGCCGTCTGCGCACCGGCCTGCGCCGGACCCAGCACGACGCACGCGAGCAGCACGATGCGGGCGATGAACCGTGCGCGCGCGCGCGACACGCATCGCGCCGCCACGGCGCGCAGGACCGTCGCGACGCCCCGCACGGCGATATCGGCGCGACGACGCGGCGCGATACGCCGGTTGATGTCGATGTCATGCATTCTCACTCTCCCATGCGGCATGCGCGGCCACGCGCCGCTGCCACGCGATGAACAGCGGCGCGCCGACGACTTCGAGCGCCGTGAAGCCGACGAACGGCGGCCACGGCAACCCGAGCGCCGCGAGCGACATCAGCCGCCCGACACCGCCGAGAAAAATCATCATCCACAGCGTCGCGAACAGCCGTCCCTGCCGCTCGATCCGCGGGATCGCCGAAAACGCCGCGAGCCCGAGCCCGAACCACACGCCCGCATAGAAACGCAGGTTGCCGTCCAGCGTCGCGTCGGCCGGCAGCGCGATGCCGAGCGACGCGTACAGCGGATCGCGAATGCCCATCATCCCGAGCACGCCGGTGATCGTCGGAACCAGCGCAAGCACGGCGGTCGCCGCCTGAAGCGCGCGTTTGCTCATTCGAATTCTCCTTGCGTCATCGATAAAAAATGCCCAGCACCTGAATGCTCGTCGACTCCGGCATCGCACCGAAGCGGCTCCACGACGGCCCGCCCTGATGCAGCCACTGCAGCGCGACGTCGAACCGGTCGAAGCGCCGCCGCAGTTCGAGCCAGTATTGCCGGCCGCCGCCGAGATCGGCCTGCACGAAGCCCGACAGGTCGAGGCGCCGCACGCCGACGTTGTGCCATGCCGCCATCACGAACACGCCGTGACGGGTCTGCAATTCCTGTGCGGCGATCGACGTCTGCACCGCGCTGCCCCATGCCATCGGATTCGCGCGCTGCAACGACCGCCATTGCGCCGCGTCCGCGCCACCGCCGTTGCTCTGGAATTCGGCGGTCAGCGAAAGATCGACCGGCAGCGTCCACGTCGCGCCCACCGACGAACTGCTGCGGAACGCGCGATCGTCGGCCGCGCCGGCGGCACGCGCGATCAGCGAGCGCCGGTAGCCGCCCGTCCATTCGACGTATGCGACCACCGAGTTGCCGAGCAGCACGCTCAGATTCTGGCCGAACTGCGGCGCCTGCCCGCTTTCGCCGTAGACAATCCATTGCGGCTGGATCGCCGCGCTGAGCCGCTGGCTTGCGACGAGCATCCAGCGATCGACGCCGTTGGTGCGCTGCAGGTCGGACGCCGCGGCCGGGTCGCCCGGCACGCTGCGGCGCTCGAGCCGCGGCGACAGCAGCGCCGCGAGCGAGCCCGTGTCCCACACCCGCTGTGCGCGCAGCCCGACCGTGCCGAGCCGGTTCGTGTGCCGGCTGTCCGGATCGGGCGGCACGTCGAGGCTCACCGCGCCGGCACGGAAGAAGTCGGTCGGGTTGTAGCCGATCGCCACGCCGAGCCGCTCGTTCACGCGGCCCGCGTCGACGACGAACGCCGGCGACGCGCGCCAGCTCGCATACGCTTCCTTCACGAGCGTCACGTCGCGCGACGACGTGCGCGACGTGCCGAGCGGATCGAACCGGTCGAAGCGCATCGAGAAATGCGCGGCGAACGACGGCGTCAGCCACTGCCCGTACTCGAACTCGATCGACAGCTGGTTGCGGCCGGCCTCGCCGCCGTCGCGATAGCGGCTCGCACGCAGCGCGTCCTGCACGTTCAGCTTCCACGGCTTCGCGGTGTCGGGCGGCGTCGCGGCCGGCTGGTCCGCCAGCGCGAGCGCCGCGGCATCGGCTTCGTCGACGCCGGCCGTGCCTCCCGTCCCGCCCGCATCCGCCGCGTGCACGCACGCCGGCAGCAACGCGAACGCAACCGCCGCGATCCGGCCTCGGCGTCGCACCGTCATTGCGCCTGGAAGCGGGACAGGTAGTCGCGCTGCAGCCATGCATCGGGAATGTCGCGCCACGCGTAGTCGGAAAAGCGCATGACCGTGACCCAGTTGCTGTCGAGCCCGTCGATGATGACGGTCTCGGTCGGCCGCTCGACGCCGAGCTGCATCGTGTAGCGGCGATAGAACGCGGTCTTCAGCAGGCGGTCGCTTTCCGAATAGAAGCGCGCCTTCAGCGGCCGGTTGTTCGCCGCGTCGATCCAGATCTCGATGCGGCGATACGTGAGCCCGTCGCCGTGGCCGGCGAGCGCGAGGCGGTACGCGCGGCGCGTCTGCCGATCGCCGTCGACGATGTCCTCCACGCCCTTCAGCTCGGCCGCATAGTCGTGCGCGAGATTGACCGTCACGACGTCGCCGTTCGCGGCCTGGCCGAGCAGCCGCTGGTCCGGCGAGATCCGCACGCTCGCCTGGTTCGCCGGGTCGTAGAACCACAAGTCGTTGCCGTTCTTCAGCATCAGCTTGCCCGTGTCGCGCGCCGGCGCGACGAAGCGCACCAGCGTGCGGAACGCGCCGCCCGGCGCGTCCGGCTTCGAATGGATCGACAGCGTATTGCCGTCGACCTGCTTGCCAGAGCGGTACTCGACGAGCGTCGCGGTCAGCACGAACGATCTCTCCGGCGTGCGGATCGCGTCGCTCGCCGCGAGCAGCTTCTGCGGATCGGGCGTCGGCTGCGCGTGCGCGACGCCGGTCAGGAACGAAAGACTCAGACAGCATGAAACGAACAGGCGACGCACGAGCGCTCTCCCGAAAGTGAAGTGAACGAAAAACGCGGCATCCGGGCGACATCACACATGGCGCAGCGCATCGACGATCGACAGCCGTGCCGCGTGCCGCGACGGCAGCCACGCGGACAGCCCGGCCACGCACGCGAGCCCGACGAACGTGACGGCGATGGTTCGCCACTCGCCCCACACGCGCACCGTCAACGCGACGGCGTCGATTCGCGCGGGCGGTGTCCACGCGAGCCCGCTGCGATTGACGATCGCGGCGATCGCGAGCGCGACCAGCACGCCGAGCGACGCGCCGGCCACGCCGAGCAGCGCGCCCTCGCAGACGAACAGCCGCTGGATGCCGCCGCGCCGCATGCCCATCGCGCGCAGCGTGCCGATCTCGACGGTGCGCTCGATGATCGCGGTGCTCATCGTGTTGCTGATCACGAACAGCACGATCGCGCTGATCAGCACGAACACGAAGCCGAAGATCACCGAGAACATCCGGTTGGTCTGGTCGTAGAACGGGTTCAGCGTCGCGAAATCGACGACGTCGAGCGGCTGGCCGTCGAAGCCGCCGTGCAGCAACTGCTCGATGCGCGCCCGCGCCGCGGGCAGATCGGCCGTGCGCGCGAGCTGGATCTCGATCGCGGTCGCACGCGGCGCGGCGCCGCCGTAGACGAGCCGCTGCGCCTGCGGCAGGCGCACCGCGAGATATGCGTCGTCGAGCTCCTTCACGCCCTGCTGGTCGGCCTTCACGACCGAGAAGCGGCCGACGTTCGGCGCACCGCCCGCGCTCGCGGTCAGCACTTCGACATGAGTCGCGCCGTCGGCGGCCGGCCGCGTGCCGGCCTCGGCCTGCGCGAGCGCCAGCACGTCGGGAGGCGCGCTCGCGGCCGGACCGTCCGTGGCCGGCTCGGCGGGGCCCGGTGGCGCATCATGGCAATCCGGCACGCGCAGCGGTGCGCACAGGTGCAGCACGCGCGCGACGCCAAGGCCGACGATCGCCGCGTCGTCGGCGCTGCCGCGCAACGCGAACGCACGCGGCCGCAGCGGGAACCCGTACGCGTTCCATTGCTGCATCCGGTACTGGTCGTCCGGAATCGCGCCGAAGCCCATCACGGTGCGCGACACGCCGGCCGCGAAGTTGCCGGCGATCCCGCCGAACTGCAGCGTCGGCGTGACGACCTGAAGCAGCGGCGCGAGTTGCGGATCGCGCCGCAGTCGTTCGATCAGCGCCGGGTAATCGCGAATCCCGTATGCAGCCGGGTCGCCCGTGCCGTACAGGAAATAGCCCTGACGCTGGATCTGCAGGTGGCCGCTGCGCTGCACGAAGTCGGTCTGCAGGCCGAGCGTGATGTCGCGGCTGAAGCCGCCGAACAGCAGGATCGCGCTGACGCCGACGATCATCGCGAGCAACGTGGTGAGCGAGCGCCGGCGGTTGCGCTGCAGATTGCGCAGCGCGAGCATCAGCGTATGGGTCATCGGCACACCTCCTGTGTCGCCGTGTCGCCGCCGGCCCGTTCGTGGCCGACGATGCGGCCGTCGAAAATCCGGATCACCTCGTCGGCCACCTTCACCACGTGCGGATCGTGCGACGACACGATGAACGACACGTCGCGCTCGCGCTGGATCGTGCGCATCAGTTCGATGATCGCGTGCCCGGTCGCGCTGTCGAGGTTCGCGGTGGGTTCGTCCGCGAGGACCATCGCGGGCTCGGCCGCGAGCGCGCGCGCGATCGCGACGCGCTGGCGCTGGCCGCCCGACAGCTGGCTCGGCCGGTGCCGCGCCTTGTCGGCCAGGCCGACCGCGTCGAGCAGGTCGCGCACCCGCGCGGCGCGGCGCGCCGGCGCCCAGCCTGCCATCAGCAGCGGATACTCGACGTTCTCGTAGGCGGACAGCACCGGCAGCAGGTTGAAGGTCTGGAACACGTGGCCGACATGGCGCGCGCGAAAATCGGACAGCGCATCGTCGGACAGCGACGCCGTGTCGTGACCGGCGATCGTCACGCGCCCGCTGTCGGGGCGGTCGATGCAACCGATCAGGTTCAGCAGCGTCGTCTTGCCGCTGCCCGACGGGCCGCTCAGCACGGTGAAGCGGCCCGCGTCGAGCGTCGCCGACACGTCGGCGAGACCGGTCACGCGCACGCTGTCGAGCCGGTACGTCTTCGACAGGTGTTCGACATGCACGAGGCTCACGACGCACCTCCCGCGCGCACCGCATGCACCGGCGCCGCCTTCGACGCATCCGCGCCGGCGCCGCCGGACACGGCCGGCAACGCGCGTATCAGCCGCCGCAACTGCAGCCGGTACGCGAAATGCTCGACCTCGATCACGTGCCGCGGCGTGCGATGGAATGCGATGCCGCCGCTCCAGTCCGAGCGGCCGCGCCGGATCAGCCGGTCGATGCGTGCGGCCTTGCGCGGCGCCGTGTCGCGCGCATGCAGATAGCGGGCGAGCAATTGCGCCTGATAGTCCATCAGCGGCCAGTTGCCGGTCGACGTCTGGAACAGCCCGATGAAGAACAGGTCGCGATGCTGCGCGTCGAACAGGTTCAGATACAGCGACGGTTGCTGCTTGCGCCATTGCAGGTGCGCCTGGTCGATGAACGGGAAGCTCGGTTGGTAGCCGGTCGCATACACGATCACGTCGATCGGCTCCTCGCTGCCGTCGACGAACGCAACGCGATCGCCCTTCAGTTCGCGCACGTCCGGCCGCGCGTCGAGATCGCCGTGACCGAGGTGATAGAACAGCGTCGAGTTGATGATGAAATGCGACTCGAACAGCTTGTGGTCGGGCTTGCGCAGCCCGTAGTGTTCCGGCTGTCCGGCCGTCGTCAGGCGCAGCAGCCGTTCGCCGAAAAAGCGCCGCGCCCAGAGCGGCATGCGCAGCCGAAGCGGCCACTCCGCCCACTCGTCCGCCGGCATCCCGAACAGGAATTTCGGCCAGTAGTAGTAGCCGCGTCGCGTGCTGTGGAATACCGCGCTCGCATGATGCGACGCCTCGACCGCGATGTCGCAGCCGGAATTGCCGGCGCCGACCACGAGCACGCGCTTGCCGTCGAAGATCTCCGGTGTGCGGTACTGCGACGAATGAAGCTGCAGCCCGTCGAAATGCCCCGGATAGTCCGGCAGTTGCGGATGCGACAGATGCCCGTTGCAGACGATCACGCCGCGATAGGTCCGCACTTCGCCGCGATCGAGCTCGACGCGCCACTGCGTGCCGCCCTGCACCGGCGCGATCTCGAGCACCGAACGGCCGAATTCGATCCGGTCGTACACGCCGAAGCGCCGCGCGTACGCGCGCAGATACGCGAGCGCCTGGTCGCCGCGCGCGTAGGTCGGATAGTCGTCGGGGATCGGAAAGTCGGTGTATTCGGAAAACCGCTTCGAGCTGATCATGTGGATCGAGCGATACACCGCGCCGCTCGGCCGTCCGTAGTACCAGTTGCCGCCGACGTCGTCCTCGCGCTCGATCACGTCGAAGCCGATGCCGGCCGCGAGCAGGTTCTTCGCGGCGGTGATGCCCGCCGCGCCCGCGCCGATGATGCAGTACCGCGCGCCGTCGTTGCGCTCCGTCATGGTGAGCCTCCTCTTCCCGTTCAAATGGCCGACGCCGCCGCGGCCTGCATGTCGGTCGCGCCGGCAAGCCGTGCGCCGTACAGGTCGGCGATCGATGCGCCCGCGCGATCGGCGATCGCGAAGCGATCGTTCGGATAACGCAGCAACATGTCGGCATCGCCGGCATGCGCGGCGCCGAACACGATGCGGCCGATGCGCCATGCGCGCGGCCGCTCGCCGTCGGCGGGCCACGCGCCGAGCAGCACGCGCAACACGTTCTCCAGGTGATTGACCGGCAGCCACAGCTGCGGACACGGCACGCGTCCCTCATCCCCCTGCACGCCCCATAGCGCGGCGGGGTCGGCGGCCTTCGCCTGGGCGATGCCGCCGCTCCATCGCGCCTCGGGCAACAGGTCGTCGCGCCAGCTCGCCCGTGCGGACCGCCGGATCGTGTCGTCTTCGGTTTCGCGCGGCAGCGGAACGGTCATGCCGCCGGGCGGATGATCGCGGTACACGAACGTCGCATCGAGCAGCACGCGGCCGGCGAGCGACGCGCAGCGCACCGTCACGTGCCAGCCGTCGTCCACCGCGCGGCCGCTCGCGTCGGTGTCGAGCGCGAGATCGCCGTGACCGTCGAGCGCATCGGCGAGCGCGTCGAGCGCGATCGTGATGTCGACGGCTTCGTGCAGGCACGCCCGCTCGCCGCCGGGCGGCGCGACCCAGTCGGCCGCGACGCGCGCGTGCTCGAGCAGCAGCGACGCCGGCACGGCCGCGCGGCCGTCGAAGCGGAAAGCATGCGTATAAGGTGCGCCCGCGGTGCGATAGCGCGTCGAGAAGCACGTGAACGGCCGGAAACGTCGTGGCTCACCCGCGTGATGCCGGCGCGTCGCGAGTTCGCCGAGGTTCGGCAAGCCGTCGACCGCGTCGAATCCGCGCAGCTGGATCGGCGTCAGCGCGCGGCCAACCGCCCCCATGTACATCGGTTCGCCGCTGCCGCGGGTCGCCGGCGTTGCCGGTGTCGCGAGTTCCGCGAGCCAGTGGCGCACGCCTTCGTCGATCCGCATCGGCGTCACGTAGCGCCGCGCAACGGCGAGGTTCGTGATCATCCCGACGCCGTCCCAGGTCGGCCACGCGATCGTCTTCACGACGCGCGCGCCGGCGTCGCGCCGCGCCCACCAGCCGAGCCGCGCCAGCGCCTCGTTCGCGGCCGCATAGTCGGTCTCGCCGGTCATTCCGCCCCAGCGGCCGGTCAGTGAGCCGACGTTGACGAAGCAGCCGATGTGCGGGAGCTCACGCACCGCCGCGTAGAGATTGAGGAAGCCGCGCACCTTCACGCGTACGGTGTCGATGAATTCATCGGCGCGCTTGCGCGGCAATCGCACCGGCTGGTCGATGCCCGCGTTGTGGATCACGCCGCGCAGCCGGTCGCCGAAGGTGTCGCACAGCGTCCGCACGGCTTGCGCGTCGGTCACGTCGCATACGCGGTAGTGCACCGGCAGGCCGAGCGCGGCCGCCGCATCGAGCGACGCCTTCAGTTCGCGGCGGCGTTCGAGCCGCTGCAGTGCATGCCGGATCGCCTTCGGCGACCGCTGCGGCGTCGCCTGGCGCAGTTGCTCGAGCCCGTAGCGCTTGAAGCCCGCGTCGTCGAGCGCAAGCCACGGCTCGTCGCCGGCGGGCAACGCATCGCGCCCGGTGACGATCACCGTGCAGCGATGGCGTTTCGCCAGCGCGCACGCGGCCAGGAAACCGATGCCGCGCGCACCGCCCGAAAACAGCACGACGTCGCCGGGCCCCCAATCGGGCGCCGCGTCGGCCGGCAGATCGTCGCGGCTCGCGACGAGCGTATGGCGGCGCCCGCCGCGGTGACCGACCTCGAAGCGTCCCCAGCGATAGAGTTCGCGCGCGATCAGCTGGTCGACGCGTCCCGTTTCGTCGGGCGCGACGTCGAGCACGCGCACGTTGCAGTTCGGCAATTCCTGGGGCAGCGTCTTCGCCAGGCCGGCCCACAATCCGCCGAGCGGCTGCACGAGCGTGTCATCGCCGTGACCCATCAGCCCGTCCTGCCACGTGAGCGCCAGATAGAACAGCCGCGACGTCGACGCCTCCTGCGACCAGTCGCCGTAGCACGCCTGCAGCAGCGCGACCGTGTGGCGCAGCGGCGCTTCCCATTGATCGTGCGCGTCGAGCGAGAACGGCGCCTCGACACCGAGATCGACGATCCCGTCGAACGGCCCCGACTGCGCGACGAACGCGCTCGCGGCGGTCGCCGGATCGATGCCGTCGGACGGCGCGAACACGCTCGGCTTCGCACAGGCGCGCGTGAGCGTCGCCACCACGCGCTCGACCGTGCGACCGAGGCCATTGACGATCGCGATCCGCTTGCCGCTCAGTTCGGCCGCCGGCAGGTCGGGCAGCGGTTCGATCTCGACCGGCCGCCATGTGAAGCGATGCGTCGGCGTCGCGTCGGCGCATGGCGACGCTTCGTCCGTGATCGCGTCGCGCTGCAGAAAAGCCAGCACGTCCGGCGCCAGCGCGGGGCCGGCGGAACGGACGAGCGTCGGCGACGCCGCATGCGCCGGTTGCCCGGCGTGGGGGGGCGGCACGGGCGCTTGCTCTTGCACTTGCGTTCCCGCTTGCGTGCCCGTGAACGGGCACACCGACGCACGGGCACCCGGCACGCTTGCGTCCCGTCCCGTCTGCACCGTCTGCCCCCTCGGCACCCGCTCGCGCGATCGCGGCTTGGCGATCAACCGGATGCCGTCGCGCGGACGCAGCGAGATCGTCGCGCCGGTGTCGAGCGAATGACCGGGCACCGCGCTCAGATCGACGTGTTGCGCCACCACCGCGATCAGCACACGCATCTGCAGCAACGCGGTCTGGTAGCCGATGCATTTGCGCATCCCGCCGCCGAACGGAAAGTACGCGTACTTGTGACGCGCCGGCGCGTGCGATCCGAAGTTCTCCGGATCGAATGCGTCGGGGTTCGCCCACAGCGCCGGATGACGATGCGTGACGTATGGCGACATGAATACCGACGAGCCGGCCGGCACGTGATAGCCGCCGATCTCGTCGTCGTCGACCAGATCGCGCGTGAAGCCCCAGATCGGCGGATACAGGCGCAGGATCTCGTCGACGGTCTGCACCAGGTATGGCAGGCGTTCGAGATCGGCCGCGCCGGGCGCACGGCCGCCGAGCACCGCATCGAGCTCCTCGCGCAGGCGGCGCAACACGTCCGGATGCTGCGCGAGCGCGTAGAGCCCCCACGCCATCCCGCTGCCGGTGGTTTCGTGGCCGGCGAGAAACACCGTCATCACCTCGTCGTGCACCTCGCGCTCGGTCAGCGGCACGCCCGTTTCCGGATCGCGGGCGGCGAGCAGCAGCGAGATCACGTCGCTCGTTTCGCAGCGCCCCGCGCGATGCTCGGCGACGATCGCGTCGACGATCGTGTCGATCCCGCGGCGGGCATGCGCGATCCGGCGATTGAACGGCGTCGGCATCCAGCGCGGCACGAAATCGTTCAGGTTGCCCTGCGGCATCATCGCCGCGATGCCGAAGCGCACGGCCGGCCCGACGTCGTCCGCATGCCGCGAGATGTCCGCATTGAACAGCATCAGCCCGAGCATGCGCAGGCTCACGCGCATCATTTCCTCGACGACGTCGAACGGCGCATGCGTCGGCTGCTTCAGCCAGCGCTCGACGAGCGCGAGCGCCGCATCGCCGAGCGCGGCCGCATGCGACTCGACCTGCTTGCGGTGAAACAGCGGCTGCACCACGCGGCGATGACGCCGCCAGAACTCGCCGTCGGTCGTCAGCAGGCCATCGCCGAAGAACATCTTGAAGTTGTCGTAGAAGCGGCCGCGCACGTAGTTGCGGTGGTTGTCCTGCAGCACGTGCTGGATACCGTCGGGATGCGCGAGCGCATGCGTGAGAAACGGGCCGAGACGATTGCGCGCGATGTCGCCGTACTGCTGCTGCAGCTTCAGCAGCATCGTGACGGGATTGCGCTTGTACTCCGCGAGGTTGCCCATCACGACGCTGCCACGCGGGCCGGGCGCGAGTCGCTTCATCGTCATGCGCTCACCTGCTCGGAAGCCGCGGGGCCGGCGAGCTGCGCGTCGACCTCGCCGCGCGCGGCGAACGCGCCGGTCGCGCGATGCACGTACCCGATCACGATGCCCGTCACGTCGCGCATCTGCATCAGGATCCTGCCGTCCGGGCGCACCGCGACGAACCGGTTGCCGCTGCTCGCCGGCCCTTCGAGCGCGAACGCGCGCGGCGTCACGCGCAGCGCGATCGACGCGTGGCGGTTCGACAGCTCGCAGTCGTTGCCGGCTTCGTAGATGTCGATGCGGCCGATCGACATCGGCGCCGCGAGCGGGATGTAGTCGCCGGCAACGTGATCGAGCGCGGCCACGCGCGCGAGCCCGTCGAGCAGGATGCTTGGCACCACGAAACGTGAGAATACCGGATCGTCACCCGGCACATTCAGCCGGAAACGCGCCTGCTTGCCCGCGTCGCTCATGCCGGTATCGGTCGTCGACACGAACATGCCGGTCAGCCGCACCGGCGCCGCGTCGAAGTGATACGGATCGGCGACGGGCGTGAACGTCGCCATTGCCGGTTCGTGCCACACCGGCGCCGGCGCATACGCGTCGGCCAGGCGAACGGTGATCTCGAAGTGCGGCTTGTCGCGCACGAGCACCTGCCCGCCCGGCGCCAGCACGTCGCCGGAGATCCGCACGCGCACGTGCACCGCGTCGCCGTCGCGCGACGCGATCCGCGCATGGATACGCTTCACGCTCGGCCGCTTCGCATCGTAGACGCGCAGGAAATGCAGGAATGCCGCGTCCGCGAAGCCGACGACCTTGAGCCCCGGCACGAGCCGCAGCGCGGCCTCGGCGGCCACCTCGGGCACGAAGGTCCCCGGCAATGTCGGAAAACCGTTGACGACGTGATGCTGCAGATACGCGTCGCGTTCGAGGTCGAACACGCGCTCGAACGTCACGCTGTCGTCGGTGCGCGCGAGTTCCGCGCCGAGATAGAAATCCGGATCGCGCGATGCGTCGGCGGCGGCCGGCGCGCTTTCGTCGAGATCGAAGTAACCGGGCAGGTGCGTCTCGATCGCGCGCCGCTCGGCCTCGCCGAGATGCACGGACATCGCCGCGCGCTCGCCGAGACCGAGCTCGCGCATGAAGTGATGCTGCCCTTCCGCGGTGCGCATGCTCGTGAACAATCCGCTCTTCTCGAGAAACGCGCGCGTGACCGGATTCGCGCCGAGCCCGACCGAGCGCCACAGCGTCCAGCCGATCGTGAATTCGTCATGACCGAGCGCCGCGCGGTGATACGACGCCTGCGTGTTCAGGAAGTCGTTGCCCGACGCGTAGTCGGTTTCGCCCGCCTGCCCGGTCAGCCCGATGAACGAGCCGAAGTTGCACCACAGGCGCGGCTGCCGCGTGCCGAACGCGTCGCGCAAATTCCAGTAGCCGCGCACCTTGATGTCGCGCACCGCGACGAAATCGTCCAGCGACTTCACGCTCACCGACGCCGAACGGTTCAGCCCGGCCGCGTTGACCAGCAGGTCCACGCGCGGCTCGCGCGCGAGAATCGTGTCGATGGCCGCTTTCACGCTGTCGGGATCGAGCACGTCGGCGCGCAGGTAGGTCACGCGATGCGCGCCGCAGAACGCGCGCATCGCCTCGATGTTCATGCACGCCGTGCGCGCGTCGGCACGCCGCTCGAAGGCGCGGATGATCTCCGGCAACGGCCGTTCCGGATGCCGCGCCTTCTGCTGGCGGATGTAGTCCGGGCGGCTCTTCGCGAACGTTTCGTCGTCCATCGCGAGCAGGTCCGCGTCGATCGCGTCCAGCGCACTGCTGCCGATCAGATACAGCGTCGGACGCACGTGCGCGGCCAGCGTTTTCATCAGTTCGCCGGTGATCCCGCGCGCACCGCCGACCGCGACGACGACCGAATCCTGACCGAGCGACAGCCGCTCGTCCGCGCGCAGTTCGCCCGCATCCGCGATCACGCGCGGCGTGCGGCGACGACCGCCGCCCAACGCGACGACCGGCAGCCAGTGACGCGCACCGCTTTCGCGCTCGGCATCGCGCAGCGCATCGGGCAGCGCGCGCGTATCGGTCACCACGGCAACCGGGCGCGCTTCCGGCATCTCGATCGCGAGTGCCTTCACGAGGCCCGTGAACAGGCCGGCATCCGGATGCGGCACGTCGCCGGCGAGCGCGTCGAGCAGCAATGCGATGAAGGTGCCGCCGCGCTCGAGTGCCGCATGGCAGCGCTTGACCGCGAGGAACGCCAGGTCGTGCAGTGCGAGCCGCTCGGGCGTGGCCGGCGCGGCGGCGCCCGTGGCGAGCGTGCCGGCGTCGAGCGACGTCAGCACGCGCACGTGGCCGATATCGTCGGGCACGATGTCGAGCGCCGCTGCGTCGATCCGCTCGATCCAGTGCCAGCCCGGCCGGTGCGCGGCGAACGGCCGCGTCGACAGCACCACGCAGCCGGGGCCCGGATTCGCCTGGGCGGCCAGCGTGTCCGGCATGTCGGTCACGATCACGCAGCGCGGCACGATGAACGGCGTCGACCGGCCCGCCGGCCGCCACGGCGCATCGCGCCATTCGATCCGGTAGCGCGCGACGCCGAGCGGTTCGCCGTCGGCCGCGACGCCGGTCCGGCGCAACGTGCCCGGTATCAAGGTTCCAGGTTCAACGGGTGCGGCCGCAACGGTTGTCGATGCGGCCGGTTCGACCGACGCAGCGACCGGAGCCGCCTCATGTGTCGGCGGCACAGGCCGTGCCTCGCGATCCGGCTCGCGCGGCGTGGCCCGTTCGCATGCAACATGCAGCGCGTAGCGCGCACGATCGCCGCCGCCGTCTCGCGTGAGCGTCGTGCCGGCTTCTCGCGCGACGATCGCACGCAGCACGTCGATCGCCGAATCGGCACCCGCATACGTGACCGCGCGCCCCATCGCGTCGCGCGGCGCGGCCGGTTCGACCGCGGCTCGCGCGTCGCCGCCGCCGACCACCGCGAGCACCGGCAGCCCTTCCGTGTGCGCACGCCGCACCGTCGTGACCGCGAACAGCACGATGCCCTCCGCGAGCGGCAGCCCGAATGCCGGGCGCACTTCTTCCGCCGAGTTGCCGTTGATGCCGCCGACGATCGCCATGTCCAGTTCGCCGCTGCACAGGAAGCGCTCGGCCGCTTCGAACGCGGCCAGCGTCGATGCATGGCCCGCATCGACCGTCATGTTCATGCCGTGCAGGTCGTGATAGTTGGCGACGCGCGCGGGGATCACGTTCGGCATCATCCCCGGAAACGAATTCTCGGTCGTCGGCGCGACGAGCCGCTTCGTCGCCGCGCGCAATGCCTCCAGCACGCGTTCGGTTGCCGCGCGCTCGTCCGGCCGCGTCGCGTCGAGCACCGCGGTCGCGATGTCGTCCAGATAACAGCGGCTCGCGTAAAGCGCCGCATTGCGCGTCGGCCCCATGTGTCCCATCACGAGACCGATCGTGTCCGCGTGCTCGCGCCAGAATGCGCCGAGGCGTTCGCGCAGGTCGTGCGCCGCGTCGAGCGCCATCAGCTGGCAGCGATCGAGCGCGCGAAGCACCGCCGGCGGCATCTTCACGCGCGCGAAGCTCGGCAACGGGTAGCCGATCCCGAAGCTCGCGTCGGGCGCGCGGCCTTCGCCGCGCAGCCACGCGGCAACCTGGGTGTCGTCGTCGAGGCCCGGAAACTTCGCGGACCATCCGACGATCGCGAGCGGCTCGCGCTCGAACCGGCCGCTCGCCTCGCCGGCGGGCAGATCCGCGCGGTATTCCGACACGATCAGGTGGCCGTTCGTGCCGCCGAAGCCGAACCCGGACACCGCCGCGACGCGTGCCGAATCGCGCCGGACCGGCCACGATACCGGCGCCACCGGAATCCGCAGGTTCGTGCCGGCGATGTCGAATTCCGGCGGCGGCTCGCTGAAGCGGTGCTGCGGCGGGATCACCTGATGCCGCAACCCGAGCAGCACCTGAATCACCGACACGACACCGGCCGCCCAACCCGTATGCCCGACCAGCGATTTGTTCGACGTCACCTGCACCGGGCGGTCGCGCCGGATCGCGTCGCGCAGGCTCTGGAACTCGGCGAGATCGCCGGCCGGCGTGCCCGTTGCGTGCGCAACCACCCAGTCGACGTCGGCCGGCACCGTCGCGGTGCGTGCATACGCGCGGTCGATCGCGATGCGCTGGCCGGCCGAGTTCGGCGCGTAGATCGCCTTGCCCTTGCCGTCGGACGACGAGCCGAACGATTTCAGCACGCCGAGGATGCGATCGCCGTCGGCGCGCGCCCGCGCGACGCGCTTCAGGATCACGACACCCGCGCCGTCCGCGAACAGCACGCCGTCGCAGTTGCGGTCGAGCGGCCGCACTTCGCCGCTGCGCGACAGGCCATGCAGCTTCGAGAACAGGATCGAGCCGCGCGGCGCGAGCGCGAACGCGCCGCCGCATGCGACCACGTCCTGCTTGCCGAGCAGCAACGCCTTGATCCCGAGATCGATCGAATACAGCGACGACGAGCACGCGGTGTCGACCATCATGCATTGCGCGTCGTCCGGCAGCACGCCCTTCATCGCGTTCAGGCCGACCCGGTGCGGGAAGAACGATGCGAGATCGCCGGCGCCGCGCGCATAGCGCGCGCTGAGCACCGCATCGATCGCGGCCACGCGGCGCTCGCGCTCGGCCGCGTCCATGCCCGCCTCGATCAGCACCGCGTTCAGGCGCTCGCGCGCGGCGGCCAGCACCATCGCTTCCTCGAGATGCTGGCTGCCGTCCGCCGTGTAGCCGACGAGGAACGCCACGCGATCGGCATCGCGCAGCGTCACGCCATCGAGCGACTGGCATAACGCGTGACGCAGCCACAACGTCGTCAGCTCGCGCGGCGCGATGCCCGCGTCGAGCTCGGCGCGCACCGTCGGGCACGGGTCGAAATGCTCGATGAAGACCGAGCGCGACTGATAGCTCTTGTCCTCCGCCGACGTATCGGGCGAATAGAACGAGCGGTAATCCCAGCGATCGGGCGGTACGTTGCCGAACAGCTCGGGGCCGTCGAGCAGCGCGCGCCAGAATGCGTCCGGGTCGCTCGCGCCGGGCAATGCGAGACCCATGCCGACCACGGCGATGTCGTCGCTGTCCGGCGCGTCGTCGGGCGATGCGGCGGGACGACCGGTCAACGCCGAGGCCGGTGGCTGCCGGGTCGTTGCAGGCGCCGTCGGCACGGCAGCGGGCACGGCCTCGCTCGCGGCACGCTCCGCGCTCGCCCATTCCGCGCGCGGCGACAGCCCCTCGCTGCACAGCGACAGCCCGCCGTCCGCGACGACCACCTGACCGGTGATCCAGCGCGCCGCGTCCGAGGCGAGAAACACGACGAGATCGGCGAGGTCTTCCGCACGTGCGAGCCGCTTCAGCGGCGTCGCCGCGATGCTCGAACGCTTCGTGTTCTCCGGGTCCGGAAACTGCGCGGCGACGTCGCCGTCGATCAGCGTCGACGATGCGCCGTTCACGCGAATGTCGCGGCCCGCGTATTCGACCGCGAGATAGCGCGTCAGCGATTCGAGCGCCGCCTTCGCGGTGCCGACGACCAGATAGTTCGCAGGCACGAGCGTCGCGCCCACCGACGACACGTTGACGATCGCCCCGCCGCCCGAGCGCGCCATCAGCGCTGCGGCTCGACGCGCGCACCAGAACGCGCCCTTCAGGTTGGTGTCGAGCGCGCGATCGAAATGCTCGGCGCCGATCTCGTCGACGCCGAGCAGCGCACCGGACGCCGCATTGTTGACGAGCACGTCGAGCCGGCCGTAGCGCCGTTCGATCTCGTCGAACATCCGGTCGACCTGCGCCTGCTGCGCGACCGACGCGCGGATCACGTCGACGGTCGCGCCGAGCGCACGCAGTTCGTCGGCCGTCTGCTTCGACGCGTCGAGCGAGTGGAAGAAATTCAGGATCACGTGCGCGCCCTGCTCGGCGAAACGCCTGCAGATCGCCTTGCCCACGTTTTTCGCACCGCCCGTCACGAGAACGAGCTTGCCGCGCATGCTGGTATTCGACATGGATCGCCTGCCTATCGAGAACTTGTCATTACGGGCAGGGCCCCCCCTGCCGACCAACGTTTCGGCCAATGGCCGTCAAACGACTGCTTTTCCCTGGTTCTCGTAGACGAAATCGACGATCTGCCCCATCGCCTTGAAATCGCCGCTGCGGAAATTGGCCGGCAGCGGCGGCAGCGCGTAGCGCGCGGTAATGCGCTGGATGATCTCCGTCTGCTTGACCGAATCGATGCCGAGTTCGGCTTCGAGCTCGATCGTTTCGGAGAACACCTCGGCCGGATATTCCATCGCTTGCGCGTAGATATCGACGAGCTCCGCGAACAGCCGATCGCGCGGCACGAGTGCGAGCTTCGCCGCCGCGAGCGGCTCATGCGGCATCGACGGCGACGGTACCGCCGTCAGTGTCGGCGCGGCCACGGCCACCGCCGCAAGACGCGGCGCGCCCGCACCGGGCGGCTCGGCCTGCGGCGCGAATGCGGCGACCGTCGGTGCCGCGGCCGGCGCGGGCCCGGCCGATGCCGTGCTCGCCGCATCGAACGCGTGACGCAGCTCGCCCTTGAGCCAGTCGACGATGTGCGGCCCGCGCGCATGCCAGAACGCGTCGAACCCGGAGCCGGCGTTGCCGATGCGAATATCGTCCTTCATGATGTTGTCCTCCTGAAAATTACGGGTGATCGTCGTGACGACGCTCGATTCCTCTGCCGCGTTCGACGGGCCGCCGAACGTCCTGACCGTGCCGGGCCCCGCGATGCGCACGACGATGCGCGCCAGCGCGTTGAGCGCGCCGCATTCGACATAGCGTCCGATGCCGTCCGCGCACGCGGCGCGAATCGCATCCGCGAACCGCACCGGCAGCACGAAGTGCGACGCGAGCCGCGCGCCCGGATCGTCGGCGCCGCTGTAGCGGCGGCCGAGGATCGGCGAATACACGGGAATCGCGAGCGGGCCGTGCCGATACGCGGCAAGACGCACGGCGAACTGCTCGCGCGCGCCGGCGAGATCGGGGTGATGAAAGCCATACGGAGACCTGAGCGTCTGCGCGGCGACACCGCGTGCCGCACAGGCCGCGACGAAGCGCTCCACCGCATCGCGCGGCCCGGACACGACGGTTTGCGACGGATGGTTCTCGACCGCGACGCACACGTTGCGCACCGCATGCGTGACGGCGCTCGCGTCGATCAGCTCGCGCGTCGCGTCGGCACCCGCGGAGATCGCCGCCATCATCCCGTCGGGCGGCGCCGCGGCCTGCAACGACGCGATCCGGTCGCAGACGATCCGCGCGCCCTGCTCGATCGAATACATGCCGCCGCACACGAGCGCCGCGATCTCGCCGAAGCTGTGTCCGATCAGCACGTCGGGCACCACGTCGTGCTCACGCAGCACGCCGAACATCGCGACCGATGCGCCGTAGATTCCGATCTGCAGCAGATCGGGCGCTTCATGCAGCCATGCATCGAGCCCGGCATCGTCGCGCCACAGCGCGCCCGTCAGCGGGCGGCCCAGGCGCTCGCTCGCGACCGCGTCGAGTATGTCGAGGGTCTGCCGCACGCTCCCGTGTTCACGTGCGAGCTGCCGCAGCGCGCCCGCATAGAACGCCCCCTGCCCCGGGAACAGGAACGCGCATCCACGCGCCTGCGCGCCGCGCGCGTGCGGCCCGGCGTCGTTCAACCCGCGTCGTTCCATAATCCCAATCTCCCAAGGCTCTCGGCCAGCTTCAGTCTCGCGATCCGCCACTTCGACACCGCGAGCACGCGCTGCCGCCGCGCATCCGCGAGCGCCGACTGGGCATTCAGCAGTTCCGTGAACGTGCCGACGCCGGCCTTGTAGCGGCCACGCGCGATGTCGAGCGAATGCAGCGCGGTGTCCAGCAGATGCCGCGAGTTGTCCAGGTTCGTCGTGTCGGTCTGCAGGCTCTGATAGCTCTTCCATACGTCGAGCGACACCTTGAGTTCGGTGTTGCGCACGTCGGCTTCCTGCGCGTCCGCCTGCGCCTTCGCCTCGGCGACGCGGTAGCCCGACGCGAACCCTTCGAACAGCGGAATCGAGATCTGGATACCGATCGAGTTGCTGTGACTGCTCTGCAACTGGAGAAACGACGCCTGCTGCTGGTATGACGGGTTGTTGCGCGCGAGGCTGCCCATCAGCGAAACGGTCGGCAGCGACTGCGCGCGCACCGCGCGCACTTCGTCGCGCGCCGCTTCGAGCTTTTCGCGCGCGGCGATCAGTTTCGGGTGATGGCGCTTCGCTTCGGCGATCAGGTCGGCGACGCCACGCGTGAAGTCGTCGCGATCGGGCGACGGTTCCGCGTCGGCGATGCGCAGCGGCGTATCGGCGTCGGCGCCGAGCGTGGTCGCGAGCGTGCCGATCGCGTTCTGCAGGTCGCCTTCCGCGCTCACGCGATCGAGCAGCGCCTTGCGGTAGGTGGTCTGCGCCTGCAATGCATCGCCGAGCGTGCCGGCGCCGCCGTCGTGCCGCGCGCTCGCCTCGGCCAGGCTTTCCTGCGCCGCGTGCTCGACCGCCTGCGCGGCGGCGAGCGCCGCCTGCGCGTCGCGCAGCGCGTAGAACGCCTGCGCCGCTTCGTAGAAGACGCTCTGCAGCGCATCGTCGTGCGCCGCGTTCGCCGCGCGCAGCAGCGCGCGCGCACGGTCGAGCGTCGCGCCGCGCTTGCCGAAATCGAACAGCACCCAGCTCAGGTTGAGCATGCCGTAGCGGCTGGTGCTGCGCTGGTCCTGCGAGTAGCCGCCGCTGTAGTTCGTCGTCAGGTTGTCGCGCTCGATACCCGCCGTCGCATTGAGCGTCGGCCAGTACGCGGCCTTCGACACGCCGACCTCCGCCGCCGCCGCGCGCGCATCCGACCACGTGCGACTCAGTTGCGGATGCGAGCAGATCGCGAGCAGGATCGCGTCCTCGAGCGCGAGCGGCCGCTCGTCGACATGTCGCGCGCCGCACGCCGTGGCCGACGCCATCGATCCGGACGGCGTGGCCGCGACATCATTGCGCGTGCCGTAGACGTCGAGCATCTGCGCGCGTGCCGTCGGCACGCACGCTGCGAGCGCGACGACAGCCAGCACGGTAGCGAGTGGACGCTTCATCGCTCAACGCCCCGCGACCGGTTCCGCGGCGCCGGCGTCATGCGTCGTCGGTGCCGCCGGCGCGCCGGCGGACGTCCTGGCCGCCATCGCCGTGCGCATCGCGGCGGTCGACTGGTCGAGCACGACCTTGCCGCCCTGCAGCATGATGACGCGCTGCGCCGACGCGATCGTCTCCGGCCGGTGCGCAACGATCAGCCGCGTCATCGCGAGTTGCGTGACGGCCGCATTGACCTGCATCTCGCGCTGAATGTCGAGATGGCTCGTCGCCTCGTCGAGCACGAGAATGCCCGGGCGCTTGTACAGCGCGCGCGCGAGCAGCACGCGCTGCTTCTGCCCGCCGGACAGCACCGTGCCCATGTCGC
Source organism: Burkholderia sp. RF2-non_BP3 (assembly GCF_001522185.1). Lineage (NCBI taxonomy): Bacteria > Pseudomonadati > Pseudomonadota > Betaproteobacteria > Burkholderiales > Burkholderiaceae > Burkholderia > Burkholderia sp. RF2-non_BP3. The sequence continues at coordinate 69,140 of NZ_LOSU01000031.1, forward strand.
CGACCAGCGTGTTGTAGCCCATCGGCATCGCGGCGATGTCGTCGTGCACGGCGGCGATGCGCGCGCATTCGGCGACCCACCGCGGGTCCGCATCCGGGTCGAAGAAGCTGATGTTGTCCGCGATCGAGCCCGCGAACAGCACGTCGTCCTGCAACACGGTGCCGACGAGCCCGCGCAACCGCTCGATGCCGAGCCGGCCGACCTCCAGCCCGCCGATCCGCACCGTGCCGCCCGTCGGCTCATGGATGCCGAGCAGCACGCCGATCAACGTCGTCTTGCCGCAACCCGACGGCCCGACGATCGCGACCGACTCGCCCGCCGCGATCTTCGCACTCACGCCGTCGAGCACCAGCGGCTCGCCGTCCGCGTAGCGGAACGACAGCCCGTCGATCTCGATGCTCGCGTCGAGCGCATCGGCCTCGCCCGGCACGCTGCGCAGGCTTGCGTCCGGCTCGCTTTCCGCGAACACGATGTCGGCCAGCCGCTCGCCCTGGAGCTGCAGCATCCTGACTTCGAAATACTTGTCGATCAGGCTGCCGACCCGGCTGTCGAACTGGTTCTTGTACGCGTTGAACGCCATCAGCACGCCGACCGTGAACTGACCGTCCATCACCATGCGCGCGCCGAGCCAGATGATCAGCACGTTCTCGATGCCGAACAGCAGGCCGTTGAGCTGCTGGTAGAAGATCTGCAGCTTCTGCACGTGCAGGCTCGCATTGACCTGCTCGACCAGCAGCGTGATCCAGCTCGCGCGGCGCTCCGTCTGGCGGTTGAACAGCTTGATCGTCTTCACGCCGCGCACCGTTTCGAGGAAATGGCTTTGCTGCTTGGCCGCGTGCACGATCTGGTCCTCGGTCGCGCGCCGCAGCGGGCCGTACCACAGCCACCGGACGAGCGCGTACAGCGCCATCGTCGCCAGCGCGACGAACCCGAGCACGCGGCTGTAGACGAACATCATCGCGAGCGTGACGACCGTCATCAGCCCGTCGATCACCGCGCCGAGAAACGACGTCGTCAGCGTCTGCTGGATCGTGTCGATCGAACCGAAGCGCGACACGACGTCGCCGAGATGGCGCCGCTCGTAATAGCGCACCGGCAGGCTCAGCAGGTGCGTAAACACGTTCGCGCGCCACTGGATGTTCAGCGTGACGCCGACGTACATCAGCGCCCACGCGCGAATCGTGCCGGTCGCCTGCTGCATCAGCAGCAACAGGCCGAAGCCGAGCGCCAGCACCGTCAGCAGGTCGCGATCGGCGCTGACGATCACTTCGTCGATCACCCACTGCAGGAAGAACGGCTGCACCAGCATGAAGACTTCGAGCGCGACGGCGAGCGCGAGGATCTGCGCCAGCGAGCGCGACAGCCCCGACACCGGGCCCAGCAGCTCGCGCAGCTTCACCGCCGGACGCGCCGCGCGCGGCGCGAATCCGGCGGCCGGCCACAATTCGAGCGCGACGCCGGTAAACGCACGCGACACTTCGGCGAGCGGCACCTTGCGAATGCCGTGCGACGGATCGTGAATCGTCGCGCTCTTGCCGTTCACTTCCTTCAGCACGACGAAGTGGTTGAAATTCCAGTGCAGCAGGCACGGCAGGCGAAGCTGGCCGAGCTGCCCCATGTCCAGCTTCACCGCGCGCGTGCCGAGCGAGAGGCGCTGCGCGACTTCGATCACGCGCCCGAGTCCCGCGCCCTTCAGCGATACGGGGAATTGTCCGCGCAGCGTCGCGAGATCCACGTGATGGCCGTGATAGCCGGCCACCATCGCGAGACACGCGAGCCCGCATTCCGCGGCTTCGGTCTGCAGGATCATCGGCAGCCGGCGGCCGAGGCCGAACGAGAGTCGATCGAGTAATGCCATGCGCGACCTCGTCAGAGTTTGCCGGTCAGGCTGTAAAGCGGCTCGAGCACCCACTCGTACAGGCGCCTGCGCTCCTGCAGGATGTCTGCCTGCAGCGTCATGCCGGCCTGCAACGGTTGCCGCGCGCCATACGCGGTGACGTGCTGCGCATCGAGCGCGACGATCACGCGATAGAAGGTCGCGTCGCGCCCCTCGCCCGGCGTCGCCGCCGGGCCGCCATCGTTCGCGAGTTCGGCCGCCGACAGCGCCGTGCGCGCGATCGACACGACCACGGCGCGATACTGGCCGAACTTCTGATACGGGAACGCCTGATAGCGGATCAGCACCGGCTCGCCGACCCGCACGAAGCCGATCGCCGTGCTCGGCACGAACAGATGCGCCTGCCAGCGCGCGCCGCCCGGCACCACGCTCGCGAGCGGCCGGGACGTATCGACCGACTGGCCGACGTCGGCGATCGCCGCCGTCACGACACCCGTTTCCGGCGCGGTGACGACGATCCGGCGCTTCGCCTCGCTTTCGATCAGGTTCTGGTCGACGTCGATCACGTTGCGATCGATCTGCGCAAGCTGGTTCTGCTGCTTGAGGTCGAGGCCGGCCAGCTGGTTGTTCGCTTCCGTCAGCGACTGCGCCGTCGACGCGCGCTCGCGCAGCAGCCCGTTCAGCTTCGACTGCTGGTCGAGCAGGTCGGCCTCGCGCTGCTGCGCCTGATCCTTCGAAATGTAGTCCTGGGCCAGCAGGCCGCGATACCGTTTCGCGCCGTCGGCCGCGATCGACGTACGCAACCGCTGCGCCGAAAGCTGATCGTCGATCTGTGCAAGCTCGCCGCGCAGGCTCGCGATCTTCGCGCGCACCGTTGCGCGTTCGTCCTGCTGCAGGCTGCGCGTCTTGTCCATTTCCGCGAGCAGCGACGCCTTGCGTTGCCGCGCCTGCGCGATCAGCGCGGCCTGCGTCGCGCCTTCCGCCGCGCTTTGCAGGTCGGTGGACACCGTATAAAGCGTCTGCCCGCGCGCGACGTGCTGCCCTTCCTTCACGTCGCGCTCGACGACGATGCCCGGCTGCAACGCATAGACCTTCACCAGCCCCGCATCCGGCATCACGACGCCGCTGACCGTCGTACGACGCGTGTAGGTGCCGAACGCGAAGAACAGCAGCACGCATGCGGCCATCGCGACCGCAGACGCCGCCAGCAGCGTCAGCGGCACGGGGCGCGCCAGCACGATCTCGCCCAGCGCGCCGGCGCGCTGCGCCTGTTGCGCTTCGTGCCGGAAGAGAGAAGTCGGGTTCGTCAAGATACGGGATTACAGACAGTCAGTTGGGTTCGACGGATGCATCCCGGTTGCCCGGGAAGATCGCCGCGGCGCCCTGCTCCGGTGCCGCGGCGATCCGCGATTCACGCGATGGCGACGCAGCGCGCGCCATCGCACGGAAATCGCGTCCGGCTTACGCGTGCTGGCCGGTCAGCAGGCCGAGCAATGCATTGCCCGTGCCGACGACAGCCGTCGTCAGTGCTTCGCCGACGTTGTAGAGCGTCTGGCCGTACAGCTCGACCACGTTGCCCAGCGTGTCGAAAATCGAGCCGCCGCTGTAGTAGCCGCCGGAAACTTGTGCGATTTCCTGTTGATTCAGTTCTTGCATTGCGTTTCTCCAGATTGAGAATGCTAGATAACCCATCTAGCGAGGCATCGAACCACGCCGCGATCGCGACGCAGATCAATACGTTAAATATGTTAAATTCTCGGGCAAGACGACTGCATTGCGCAGCCACACTTCATTAACCAAGTCGACAAAACGGCGCGCATCGCTCCGTCCACTCGAATATCTCGAGCTACCTTTTCGCAATACTCGCGAGGTCAATCCGCATTCGATAACGCATTCCGCTTTCGATATACCGTCAATTCCTGCGACACCGGCCATCCGGCTCGGCGGTTTCGATCTGCAGACGAGCGGGCGCTACAGATCAGGCGCCACCATAGCTGGAACGCCATGAACCGTCGGAATGAAAACGATAATGAATGCCCGCCTTAGGACTGACCGGTAACAAGCATGCGCCAAATGCCCCACCCAATCGGTCATTACCGAATGGCTGAATCACGCCCGATTTTTCTCATTGAATTTTTTACAAAATTGAATTCGACGCGCCAATGATCCGACAGTTTTCTGTCGCTCTTTGTACGATACCGCACCATCGGGCAAACCCGATATCCGACGGCAATTGATTCTATTTCCGCGGGGAATTACGGACTTGAATGCCGAGATTGAATTTCCGTGGTTGATTCTGGAAAGCGGTTGTCCCGGCGGCCGAACGGCCGGGTGGTCCCGTCGAATTTATATGCAGATGAAATGCATGAATGGATCGCGTGCAATGGCCTCGGTGTGCGAGCGAATGCGCGCGCCGGGCCGTGCAGACGGCCCGGCGCGCGGCACCGCATCACCCCGCTTTCGGCTTCGCGAGTTGATCCGCGACGGGCAGGCTGCGGATGCGCGTACCCGTCGCCGCGAAGATCGCGTTGGTCAGCGCCGGCGCGACCGGCGGCAGGCCCGGCTCGCCCACGCCGCCGAGCGGCGTCGCGTAGTCGTCCGGCGCGACAAGGTGCACGCGGATTTCACGCGGCGCCTCGTTCATCCGCAACACCTGGAAGCCGTTGAAGTTGCTCTGCTCCGGGCGTCCGTCCTTGAACGTGATCTCGCCGTGCAGCGCAATGCCGAGCCCCATCACCACCGCACCTTCGAGCTGCGAGCGCACGCGCTCCGGGTTGACTTGCGGCCCGCAGTCGATCGCAATGTCGACGCGCGGCACCGCGATCGCACCGTCCGCGCCGACCTGCACTTCGCACACGGCCGCCGTGTACGACACGAAGCTGCGATGCGCGGCAATCCCGAGCCCGTGCCCCTTCGGCAGCTTGCGCCCCCAACCGGCTTCGCGCGCGACCGTCTCGATCACGCGCCGCAGCCGTCCGGTATCGACCGGATACAACGCCGGATCCTCGCCGTAGTTCACGTTCTTCACCGTGATGTGCGGTTCGAATCGCCGCGCCGGCCCGATCAGGTCGAGCAGGAAATCCTTCGGATCGCGGCCCGCCGCATGCGCGAGCTCGGACACGAAACTCTGAATCCCGAACGCGTGCGGAATGTTGTACACCGAACGAAACCAGCCGATCCGCGTGTGCGCTTCCGCGGCCGGATTCTCGATCCTCACGTTCTGGACTGCGAATGGAAGATCGGCGATGCCTTGCGCGAGCTCGCCCGGCTGCTCATGCACGACGCCGGCCCTGAAAGTCGACTGGATCGAAGGCGCGACCGTGCGATGCTGCCACGCGACCACCTTCCCCGCCGCATCGAGACCGCCTTCGAACGCCTCCAGCGACACCGCGTGGAAATAGTCGTGCGCGATGTCGTCCTCGCGCGTGAACGTCAGCTTCACGGGCGCGCCGACTGCCTTCGACAGCAACGCGGCCTCCACCACGTAGTCCGGCTTCGACTTGCGGCCGAAGCCGCCGCCAAGCAGCGTCACGTTGACCGTTACCCGCTCGGTCGGCAACGCGAGCGCCTTCGCGATCTCGTCGCGCGTGGTCTGCGGCGCCTGCGTGCAGGTCCACACCTCGCAGCGGCCGTCGGCCACGCGCGCGACTGCCGCCGGCGGCTCCATCGTCGCGTGCGCGAGATGCGGAACGTAGTACGTCGCGCGCACCCGCTTCGCGGCACCCGCGAGCGCCGCGGCCGTATCGCCGTCGTTGCGGATCACGTCGCCCGGTTGCGCGGCCGCCGCTTCGAGCGTCTTGCGGTAGGCGGCCGAATCGTAGACTGCATGCGGCCCGTGCTTCCAGTCGATCTTCAACTGCGCGCGCGCCTGGATGGCCGTCCACGTGTCGCGCGCGATCACGGCCACACCGCCGAGCGGCTGGAACCCGGACGGCAGCGGTGCCGACGCAAGCTGCACGACCTTGACGACACCCGGCAGCTTCTCCGCGGCCGACGCGTCGAACGACGCGACCGTATCGCCATAAACGGGCGGACGTGCGACCACCGCATACAGCATGCCGTCGAGCCGCGTGTCGATCCCGTAGCGCGCGCGGCCACCGACGATGTCGCGTCCGTCGATCAACGCCGTCTTGCCCTTGCCGATATAGCGGAATTCGGCTGGCGCCTTCAACGGCACGCTCTTCGGATCGGGCGTCGGCAGCGCGGCTGCCTTCGCGGCCAGTTCGCCGAAGCCGAGCTTGCGTCCGGTTTTCGTATCGACGACCGCGTGGACCGCCGCCTTCACCTGACGCACGTCGACGCCCCACGTCGCCGCGGCGGCCTGCTCGAGCATCGTGCGCGCAGCGGCGCCCGCGCGGCGCAGCGCCGCGAAACTCTGGCGCAGGCTGCGCGAGCCGTCGGTGTTCTGGTTGCCGTAGCGCGGCTCGTCGCCGACCGCCTGCGCGACCTTCACGCGCGCCCAATCCGCGCCCAGTTCGTCGGCGACCACGAGCGCGACGCTGGTGCGTACGCCCTGCCCCATCTCGGAGCGGATGCAGGTCACCGTGACCGTGCCGTCCGGCGCGATCGCGACGAACAGGTTCGGATCGTCGCGCAATCCGTGCGGCATGCCCGCGCCGCCGTACTGCGGATTCGGGCTGACCGGCGGCTGCACCGGCACGGCCGCGCGCGCGAGCGACGGTACACCGAACGCGAGCAGCAGCCCGCCGGCGGCGAAGCCGAGCAGCAATGCGCGGCGGCTTTCGTTGTGGACGGAGAGTTCCGGCGCGTTCATGCGGCACCTCCACGGCGCACCGCCAGCCGGATCGCCGCGCGAATGCGCGTATAGGTGCCGCAGCGGCAGATGTTGCCGGACATCGCGTCGTCGATGTCGGCATCGCTCGGGTGAGGATTGGTCTTCAGCAGCGAGGCGGCCTGCATGATCTGTCCGGACTGACAGTAGCCGCATTGCGCGACGTTCAGTTCCTGCCAGGCTTGCTGCAGCGGGTGGGTCAGGTCGGTCGACAATCCTTCGATCGTCGTCACGCGCTTGCCGGCGGCGACCGCGACGGGCGTGATGCATGCGCGGATCGCTTCACCGTCGAGATGCACGGTGCATGCGCCGCACAGCGCCATCCCGCAGCCGAACTTGGTGCCCGTGTGACCGAGGACGTCGCGCAGATACCAGAGCAACGGCATGTCGGGGTTGCCGTCGAAATGCTGTTCGCTACCATTGACGGTCAGCGTGATCATCGTTCATCTCCTGTTGGCGGCGCCGCGTCGCGCGGGCGTCGTGTGGGGATTTGAACGGCGCTGGGCACATTCCGAACGACCAGGTGGGCCTGACGCCGTTTCGTTTCCGGATTGCATCGGGTGGCGATGCAATCGCGGCGATGGTGCCGTCTGGTTGCCCGTGCAACGGTTCGGCGGGATTCGGACGATTGCGCGTAGCGGGGATCGCCGCAGGTATTATCAGACGAATTCGCGATTGTCGTCGGGTGGGGGGATTCAGGGGGGGCGGTGCGGCACGACCTATCACGATTGAGCGTCGCCACATCCTGCTTCTGGTTCGCCTTGTCCGTGATCGTGATGTTGCCGGCACTGATTGCGCTCTTCGTGGTTGCATTGCTGCTAGGGGGTGTCAGGATTTCCGTGTTCAAGGCGGGTGGAGCAATTACACGGAAGGCCGAACGAATCGATCTGCGTAAAGGATAGCGAATTGGTTCATGGCGGTCTTCCAGTCATGCGCGGCACTTCCCCAATTCGCGGTGATGTTGCGCAAGGCCAGCCAGATGAGCTTGGTGGCGGCCTCGTCGGTCGGGAAGTGACCACGGGTCTTGATGATCTTGCGCAGCTGCGAGTTGATATTTTCAATCGCGTTCGTAACCGGCATGATATAGCCGGTGCCTCGCGTTTCCGCGCCGAGTGGTTTGAGCGTATGGTGTGACCATCC